>CAYLWD010000020.1:0-11222 GCA_964387305.1 uncultured archaeon | reverse complement strand
GTTGAAAAAGAATTTTTCTATTGTTATTGGTTCTGAAGAATTTGATTTTACTGTAATGATTGCATCACCGTTCGAATCAACAATTACTGAACTGAAACCAACTACTTGCGATTGCCAATAAGCGTTTGATTGTTGTTGATTAATAGCAGAACCAGGATTAGTAAAGCCGGATAATACTGTTACAACTACTAAACCAATCCCAACAATAATCGCAAGAATTACTAAGTACTCTATCGTTCCTTGTCCTCGTTTAGAAATGAGGGCCTGTCCTCGCATTGCGAGGGCTTGCGCTTGGTTAGTTAATTGGAATTGTGTTTTTGTTTGCATTTGTTTGTTTTAAGGAATTTTAATTATTTAATGCTTCCTAAATTAAAAAATTAGAAGACTCTGGGAGGATTAGTCAGAATATTGAAGTGAAAAATCACGACAAAAATCATTGAAAGAAATGCCAAAGTTTGATTTGCTACTAAGGAAGCTTGTAAGACAATCTTAATTTCCACCAATAAAGATTCCGAAAGATTAATACAGATTTATATGCACCTTTAGATTATGAATATCCAGAAAATTCCCAAGGTAGTCAATGTTGTTTCTGACAGCGAGGTTGGTGTTTTTCCTATCTATTTTTATTGCGAGGGCCTAAACGAGGATATTGAAGAATTTATTGGCAAGAACATGAGCGTTGTTTTGGTTGAATTGAATAAGGGAGACATGCGATGGTGTACAACATTGGAAGAATGGAAAGAATTTGGAAAGATTGCTTTTGAGAAAATTCAAGAAGAGGAAGGATACTTCAAAAAGATTTACGATACAGTTGTACAGCATTCTGAGGAAATGATTAAAGCTGCTGAAAAAAGCCATTTTGGCAAGCTCCCAGAAAAGACCAACGAAGAACTATGGCAAATTTATGAAGAATTTGGTAGAAAGATGAGGCTGCTTACTGCCTCGGGTCTTGTCTTTAGCTACATTGATGCCAAAACAAATCTCTTGAGTGACAAACTAAATAAGTTACTGAAAATGAAACTCCCCGAAGAAGAAATTCCAAAGGCGTTCACTATTCTAAGCACACCATTAAAAGATTCTTTTGTTAAGATGGAAAGGGAAAGTCTAACCAAACTTGCCTTAGAAGTAAAGAAGAAAATCAGAAGATTGGATGAATTATCTGGCCCTGAACTTTTGCTACTTATAGAAAAAGATGCTGAATTAAACAAACCGTTTGAAAATCATTTTAATAAATTCTTTTGGCTAAACTACAACTATTCTGGGCCTGCTTGGAGAAAAGAAGAAGTTTGTTCATTTATCATTGAACATACAAATCAAAAGGAAAGCCTTGAAACACAGTTAAAAGACTTGGTGGAAGAAAAGGGAAAGATTAAGGAAAGACAGGAGGCTTTTGAAAAGCAATTAAATCTTGATAGCAAATACAAGTTTTTGTTTGAGGTGGCAAGAGATGTTGTTTACCTCAAAGGCTTCAGAAAGGATATGATGTACAAGGCCTATTGCTATATGGAAAAGCTGTTGAGAGAAATTGCAAAAAGGAGCAAACTCTCCTTGCTGGAAGTAAGATTTCTTTTGCCTCCAGAAATGAAAAACTTACTTGAAACAGGCAATGTTGATAGAGAACTCTTAGAGAAACGACAGAAATTCTGTGTCATAGTAGGCTTTAACAAAGAATATTCTGTATTTGTAGAAGAAGAGGCAAGAAGTGTTTCCAAAAAAATAATTGAAGAGAAGGTGCAAGAAGAGCAAGAGATTAGAGGAAGCTGCGCCTGCCATGGAGAAGCAAAAGGAATTGTAAAAATAATCAATACTGTTTCTGAAATAAGTAAGATGAACAAAGGAGATATTTTAGTTAGCAAGCAAACAAACCCAAATCTTGTTATGGCTATGGAAAAGGCAGCCGCAATAGTAACAGACAGTGGAGGCATAACATCCCATGCAGCAATAGTAGCTCGAGAGCTGAGAATACCTTGTGTAGTAGGAACACAAAGCGCAACAAAGCTGCTGAAAGACGGCGACTTGGTTGAAGTGAATGCCTCGAAAGGATTAGTCAGAATATTGAAGTGAAAAAGTATTAAGCCTCTGGAGGGATTTGAACCCCCGACCGTCGGTTTACAAAACCGATGCTCTACCACTGAGCCACAGAGGCGGGGCCGAAAACTCGGCTCGCGCGTTGCGCTATCTTCGTCCCATTTGGGACTCGATAACGCTTACAAAGCCTTTGACTTTGATTGTTACTTTAATTACAAAAATTATTTTTTCAGCTTGCTACACTTAATACCCGTTAATTACTTTTTAAAGCCTTTCTCTAACAATTTTGCCTAATGGTTTCAGTTATAAAAGAACAAGATATTTGTTTGTCGTGTGGCGAGTGTTGTAAAAGATATTGGATAACCGTTTTGCCTGATGAAGCAAAGAGAATTGCAAAGAAATTAAAAATTTCTGAAAAAAAATTTTTGGAAGAAGAATGTACTCTGCTAGTAAAAGCGTACCCAAAAAGCACTTTTGGTTTATTAACTTACCCAGTAGCTTTTCTACCAGCGCGAGTTCACAATTTATTAAAAAAAATTTCTAATTCCCAAGCTTATTTTATTATTCCACAAGTTGTTCTCCGCAGGCAAGAAAATATTTGTACTTTCCTTGATGATGAAAATAAGTGCGTTGCTTATAGTGTTCGTCCAGAACCGTGTAAATTATTTCCTTTTATTGTAGTCGAGGGTTATCGAGAGGCTTATCCTTTTTGTGAATTGTTTAAGAAAACACATAAAAAGAATCCTGGGCCTTCCCGTTCATATTCAAAGAAATTAAAAAAATATTTTTCCCTAGTATCAAAAAAAGGGTTTCAAAAAGTTTGGAAGAATCCCCCAAAAAAAGGTTTGCTTTATCACTCTGAACAAAAAATCGGGGAAATTACTTTACAAGAAATAAATGAAATCCAAGAAAATTCTTTTTGAATTAATTAATTCTAATTAGCCAACCACTTACTCAAGGGGTTCGTACAAATAATCTTCTTCTGGTTCGAAAGAATAATTTAAATCAATATATTGTAGATAAATAATTTTTTTTGCTTCAACGAATCTTCTTTCAATTGAACTAGAATTATTCAATAAAGCAATTTTTTGTGAATAGTATTGTGAAAGTAATTCATTCAATGTATTGTTGAATAGAGTAGCATTAAGTCCACTTTCTTCTAAGTCTTTCTTGAATTGTTCAGGAATTTTGTTCTTGAATTCAATCTTCAAAGCAAGTGCCTCATTTATTGTATTTTCATAATTTGGTTCCCCAAAATCAAACCCCGTACTATCATTTAATTGGACAATTTCGTTCAGAAAAGAAGTGAATGCAAATTCTTTTGCAACAACATCATCAGCACTTCCTGTACTATAAAGTGTTTTTTCTTTTTCAATTAACCATTCAAAATCATCTTTTGTTGAATGCAAATAATCGTCTTCTAATGGCAATCCTGAGGGATTCATTAATTCTTCTTCAATTAGTTTTACTCCTTCACTTAAAGTCATTTGATTATATTCAAAAGAAGCTTTTGCAATAAATGCTTTCTGGTTATTTATTTCTTTATTTTCAATTAATCCAAAGTAAATTGCTCCAAACAGAATTACTACAATTAGGGAGAACATTACTGCAATTTTAAAGCCAGTTAGTTTCGAAAAAAAGTTTTTTTCCATGCAAATAAATAAAAAAGAAGTTAATATAAAAGCACTATTTTGGATTTATTCTGCGTTCAAAATTAATTCTGGCCAAGAGTCAAGAACAACATCAGATTTTCTTAATGTTTTTTTCCCAGCTTTTTTTGTACAAACCCTTAGTCCTGATTTAGTGAAAGAAGCGAAACACTTATCGCTCTCATTTACAAAAATAATTGTTTTTGGATTAAGTTTGTTTTTTCTACAAATTTCGTTAAACAAATTATCTAGGCTTTTGTTTGTGCCAAGCTCTCCTGTAAATGTTTTTTTCTTTTTAAGTGCTCTCCTAGCATAATGTGCATTGAAACCATATTTTTTTGACAAAGCCCTTGCGTATGGTTGCGTAAAAGAAGTAATTAGGAACACTTTGAACTTACGTTTTTTCAAGAAATTTATTGTTTCGGCCAGATTCTTAATTAGATTTGTTCTACGTGCTCGTTTATTTAAAGGCCCTTGTTTTTTTCCTTTAAATTTTGTTTCGAGGAAGGTTTTGTATTGCGAACCAAGGGTTTCATCAATACAAAAAACAATTGCGAAATATTTTTCTGGGAAAAGTCCGGCTTTTTTTGCTATAGTGTAAGCAACTTGTTCAGCCATTGGGGCAAGGTCAGAGAGCTCCTTGCTTTTGTTTGTTAGTTCTCCAATAAAAACCTCTTTTACTTTTAATCCGTGGTTTATTGCATCTATGAGTAAACCAATATCAATACCGTATTTGTCTTCGATATCTATTTTTTGTAGAAATTCTTTTGTTGTACAAAATTGTCCACTTAGAGGTTGTTCAAAATTACAAGTAGGAAAAAGAATTTTCATTAAGGGTTTTGCTGTAAGAGTAGTTACTCTTCCACTGCTCCGCTTAAAACTTGATTTAACAAAATCAGCTTCTTTCAAAATAACGGGTTTTATTATTGCATCAATTTTTGATGAATTCCAATTAGGAATATCCGCATCAATAAAACAAACAACTTCGTTCTTAGCCGCTTTGAATCCCACTTTAAGTGCGTATCCTTTTCCTCGGTTCTTTTCTAACCGAATTACTTTTGCACCTGCTTTTTCTGCAAAAAAACTGGTTCTATCAGTGCTACCATCATCAACGACAATTACTTCTTCGCAAAAAAAAGATTGTTTTGCGCACCTAATTACTCGTTCAATTGTTTTTTCTTCATTTAACGCAGGGATGACTACAGTTGCTTTTTTTGTAACACTAAAATAAATTATTCCATTAATAATGTTTCTAAAAATCCCTAATTGACTAATCATAAAAAACCCAGCTTGCTACTATTTAACTCAAAAATTATTACTTAATTAAGGTCAAACTTAGTTAATAACTTTTTGTATTAAACTAATTAGATGATTTTAAATTGTTTTTCAAGAAAGTACCCCGACCGGGAATCGAACCCGGGTCACTGCCTAATTCCTGCTCAAAACCCATTTTCTTTTTTGGTCAACTTACACTTTTTTCTTTTGCTAAAAGAAAAAAGGGCAGTGAGAAGGCAGTATGCTTAACCGCTACACTATCGGGGCTCGGCAAATTCCGAGCGTGAATTGGGCGCCTTTGGCAGCCCTTAAATATTAATTAACGAATTACTCTCAGCGAACGTTTAAATAGCTTTTTTTTGTTTTATTCTTTTAATCTAAGCTTTTCTTCTAATAAAGGCAAATCTATAATAGTTTCTTTGCAACCATCGCGGAGCAATAATACTATTTGGGGAATGATTTTTCCGTCTTTTAGCATTTCGAAAGCTAATTTAGCTTCATTAAAACAAGAAACACCAATAGCCCCTTGGGGTTGGTATTTTTCTAAAAGTTTTTTTACCATGCTTCCTCCAGGTACAATAAAAACTTTTTTGTAACCCAATTCTTTAGCCATTTTTTCTGCAAAATGAATATCACAACACCTGCAATGAGCACACTCGTAACCTTCATCGTGTTGGATTGCTTTACAATTCTTTGCACGAGAACAATGAGGCAAAAACAATATTCTTTCATTATAAGGGATTTTTTTGAATGAAGATTCGTAAGCCTTGTTTCTTAACTCAACGTGAGTAAATTGAACCATTTTCTCGTCAAGCCCAAGTGCCTTTGCAATCATTTCGGTTGCTTCGGCTGCATTCAAGTGCGCACCAGAATCAACTGCATTCGTAACCGCTAACCTAATTTTTTCTTGGAGATTCATAAAATATTACTTCCAATTAAACCATTTTTATAATAAATCAAATTATTTTTATGCCACGGGGCGGATTTGGGCACGCGCTGTTCCGCCACCAAGCAAAACGCATTGCGTTTTGTGGGTCCCGCAAAGCTATGCTTTGCTTGGAGCGCATGACGGGTAGTACCTCGCTCTGCTCGATACTACTGAACTATGCCACGGGGCGGATTTGCACCGCCGATCTCCTGATTATGAGTCAGGCGATATAGCTACTAATCTACAGTGGCTGAGCCGAAAACTCGGCTCGCGCGTTGGGCACCTTCGGTAGCCCTGTTTTAATAATAACCGACAATTATTGTTTTACTTTTTTCAGCTTGTTTGAAAGAAATCCTCTTGAAAACCTTTAAAAAAGAAACTGGGGGCTTGGAAAAAACTGGGTTTGTAGAGCTTAATCGAATTCCATTCGGCTCTTTACTTTGATTGTATCGCCGTGAATTATTGCTCTATCCGCGTACCCAATAAACAAACTAGTTTCTAGTACTCCAGGAATATTTTTTGCTTGGTATTCAAAATCATCAATTGAGAATACATCATCTAATTTAATATCAATAAAATAATTTCCTGTTTCCGAAACCAAGGGCTTGTCTGAAAGCATTCTTTGAGTAGGCTCTCCTAAATTCATTAATTGAATAATGGTTTTCTTTATAGCAAACGGACTAACTTCTACCACGACCGGGCCAGTTAATTTTTTTACAAAACCTTTCTCTTCTACAACAACAACCATTTCTGCGCTCGTTTGTGCAATCATTTTGTCCCTAACAAGAGAAGCAGTATCGTTTGAAATATAATTAAAGTCCCCATCTACTTGGTCAACAAAATCAAAAGCTAAGTCAATATCAACATCATCGAGTGAAACGGTTTTCATTTTTAATTTTTTACACAAACCAGTTAGTGCGTGAGAAGTCGGCACTATGGTTAGGTTCAAAGAATTTTCTTCATTAAATAGAGCGAGTTTATTCAAAAAAGCAGTGTTCCATTCGCCTGTTCCTAAAGAAATTATTTGTTCTTTCTTTAAGTACTTGAGAATAAGTGCTTCAATGTGTTCGTCGTAAAGCATGAAAACCAACTTTTAGTATTGGGGCTTTACTAGATTAAAAGGTTTTGTTTTTTTTGGTTTTTTAATTTATTAAAAAATAATAGCTCCAGGCGGGAATTGCACTCGCGACCTCGGCATTACCAATGCCGTGCACCACTACTATGCTACTGGAGCGGTATTAGAATTAATTTTTTGATTTTATTATTTTTTTTATTTTTGTAATCTCTTTGAGTTGCGCAATCTCTTGTTTTCCTGTTTCTAAATTCTTTATAGTAATACTCTCTGCTTTCAATTCGTTTTCCCCAATTATCCCCACAAACTTGTAGCCCTTGCTTTCTGCAAATTCAATATTCTTTGAAACTCCTCTTGAACCTAAATCAATTTCGTTAAATATTTTTTCTTTCCTTAATGCATTAGAAATTTTGAAGAGCTCTGCACTCTCAACATTAATTCCAAACAAGTAAAGTCCTTCACACATTGCTTTCGTTCCTTTTTCTTTTAAATAATCAAATATTCTACTAACTCCAAAGCCTAAACCAACTGCAGGAGTCTCTTGTCCGCCATATAATCCAATTAGTTTGTCGAATCTTCCTCCGCCCCCAACGCTCGGGCCATTATCTAGTTTTACTTCAAAAACAATTCCAGTGTAGTACTCAAATCCACGGGCTAGCTTTGAATCAAATTCAATAAAATCTAATTTATTTTTTTCACAAATTTTTTTGAAATCTAATATTTCTTTTAAGCCAACCGAATCTTGTCCAACAATTTGCGTAATTTCTTTTAGGTTGTTTTTTTGAATTATTTGAATTACTTTCTCATCAAGTCCTTTTTCTTTAAACATTTCTTTTACATTATTTTCTCCAACCTTATCCATCTTATCAAGTATTCTCATTGCTTCGACTTCTTTTCCTTTCGCAAACTTTGCTAACAAATCATCCAACAATTTCCTAGAATTATAAATTACTTTTGGTTTCAATCCTAGCTCCGCAAAACAATCCCTAATAATCATCATTATTTCTGTCTCAGCCTCTAAGCCCTTTACCCCAAGTATATCAACATCGGCTTGGTAAAAAGCTCTGTATCTTTTTGCTTGCGGTCTGTCGTACCTATAAACTTCTCCTATTTGGTAACGCTTGAAAGGCATTCTTAATTGTTGAGTAGCTGCTATTCTTGCAAGGCTAGCAGTAAATTCGAATCTCAAAGCAAGTTCTCTTTCACTCTTATCCTTGAAGCAATAAATCTCGTCCCTAATTGCTTCTCCCTGCGCACCCTTTACTTTGAATAATTCGAAACTCTCTACTGCGGGAGTATACAAAGGTAAGTAACCGTAGCTTACGAAAACGCTTCTGAGTCTTCCCTCAATCGATTCTTGTAGCATTGCATCTTGACCGACAAGGTCACGCATTCCTCTTACGGGTTGTATTCCTGTACTCATAAAAAATCACATTTTTTAAATAAAAGGGCCGGCGCCGAGAGTCGAACTCGAGTCCCGCGGACCACAACCGCGGATTCTAACCACTAAACTACACCAGCCATTAGCCAAAGTTTTCCTCCCACGATTTTATCTTGGAATTACTTGTTGTTTTAGCATTAAAAATAGTATTAGCAAGGCTTTTAATTGAATTTTTTTCAGAGCTAGAGCTAACAACGTTACCAGAATTAGTACAACTGGTGATGAAGTAAATCACTTTTATTAGCCATAAAGATAACTATTCCTGTATTTGTTTTTTTAAAGGTATCTTTGGGAGTTATTAAATCGCACTCATCGGCACGGCAAACTCCGTGCGCAAGTTGGGCACCTATGGTAGCCCTTGCTTTGTGGGCTTATTTATTTAATCGCACTCATCGAGAATCGAACTCGAGTCTTAAGCTGCGCGACGAATTTCGCGCGGGAATTGTGCGCCTTCGGCAGCACTTGCTTCGCATAAATAGGAAATTACTTTAACGCACTCATCGAGAATCGAACTCGAGTCTTAAGCTCCGCAAGCTTACATACTATCCACTATACTATGAGTGCATTTTGATTGTAATTTACATTTATTTGAATTTTGATTTCATTCCCCAAGCACAATTGTCTTGTCTTCTAACACTAAAACACTTTTCTCTGCTTGTGTTACTATAGTATTTTTTTCTTCTTTTAATCCAGGGAATCCTTGGAATGCTTGGCTTTTTAGTAATTCTCTTAGGGCAATAGTGACTTCGAATTCACTTAACCCAGATTCTTTCCTCAACCATCTCTCCGCAAAAGGCAGCCCTTGGTATTTGTCAACGAAACTCATTAGTTTTCTTGCGTGTGGGTTCCTCAAAAGTTTTTTTTCAGCAAAACCAAATATTTCAACATTAGGACTTTCTCCAACGTTTCCTTTTCCGGTTGAAGCAAAAGGCTCAATAGCAATTGCACCTTCTTCTAATTCTTCTAATCCTTTCTTGTAATGGTTGGGGATGTTTGGATAACCGTGTATCTCGAATCTTTCTAAACCGTGTCCACCAAGATTGTAAATTGGCTCAAAGCCTTTTGCTTTCAATGTATCCTCAATTTCTTTTCCAATCAAGCTCGGGCTTTTCCCAAACCCAATAATTTTTAGTGCGTTTTCTAATGCCAATTCGTTTGCCTCGATTTGTTTTGCATGCTTATTATCAAGATTAATTGTAATCGCTCCGTCACAAATATATCCTTCAACTGAAACCCCAATATCAATTTTCAATACATCGCTTTCTTTGAGGGCATAAGTATCGTTCCACTTTGGTGTAAAATGCGCTGCTTCTTCATTAATACTCAAATTAATTGGGAACCCTGGCTCTGCTTTCTCACTTCTTATTGCTCCCTCAATCTCTTCTGCTAATTCAAACAAAAGTATTCCTTCTTTTGTTTTTTTTCTAGCCAAGCCTATAACGTTCTTCCAAACCCGTCCAGCTTCTTGGTACTTTGAAATAATTTCTTTTTCCATAATAAGAAACTCACTCGGGAAGGCTTAAAAAAGCATTTTTGGAAGTCTAAAATTAAAAAATTTTTTGATTACGATTCATTTTTTGTATATGTTGTCGTGGTGATCTAATTTTTCAAAGATTATGTGATTTTGTGTCTTGTCAACTTTGAATATTAAAACAAAGCTTTTAGATATATGGACTCTTTTGTAGTCGCTCATTCCGTAGCGCAAGTTTTTGTAGTGTTCAATTGTTGTTTCGTCTGACGAAACTATTTGCTTTATTTTATTTTCTAAAGTCTCACATGTTTTTTTATCTTTTTTTGCAAAAACCTTAATTGTTTTTTTGAGGCCATCTGAAAGGTTGAATGTTAAGGGCATTCATTTCCCTCTGCAAAGCTTTTCAAGTTCCTTGGTACTCATTGCCCTAAATCCATATTTCTTTATGTGATTATTGCAAGATTCAATTACTTCTTTGATAACTTCATCCTTAACTTCTTTGTCAACGTATTCTTCTCCGTACTCTTCTACAAACCTGTTCAGAGCCATCCCTTTGTCCTTCAACCCGTATTTTTCTTTTATTACTCCGAGAACACGGTTTGTATAGTCATCCACTTTTACATTTAAATTAACCATATTTTGCATAAGTTCACCTTAGTTAGACTTAGTTGGAATTATTTAAAAGACTTTGTTTGATGCTCTTTATTTTTGGGCTATTTTTCTAACAATTCAAGTTTGCCTTCTTTTAAAAGTCTTTCTAAGAATTCGTTGATTGTTTTGATGGTATAAAAAAATAGTTGAAAAGCAAGTCTTTCAACTTGCCTTTCTTTTTCAAAATTAATTTTGTTTTACTTAACTAATTTACTTTACTGTTTGTGCTAATGCTGTGTATGCTGTTACTCCAATAGCAAAGCTCATTAGTCCTGACAATAACATTACAAGAATCCAGCCTATTACTGGAATAAATGCAAGTATTATTGAGATTACACCAATAATCAATGCAAGTACTATTGCGTAAATGAATATTACAATCAAAGTTATTATGTAATCTTTTGTTAAAGCATTTTTGATTACTGTTATAATGTTGAATGCTGCTCCGAGCTTTCCAGCTTTAAGCCACTTCATCATTGCCATTGGTAATAATAGTGTTGCAATTATTGCTAATAAAGCACCTAGTATTATTAGTGGTGCTCCTGCTGCTAAACTATTCATTACTGTTACCCCTATTTGTGTGGGGTCTGTTGTTAGTGATGCAAGTGCAGCCATTACTGCCCCGCCTATTCCAAATCCGATTAAGATTAATGGAATAATCATGTAAACTACAGATATAATAATTGCCATTATTGCTTTCACTATGT
>CAYLWD010000019.1:6470-11516 GCA_964387305.1 uncultured archaeon | reverse complement strand
CGAGAGTTGATTCAGAAATTGAACCGGACTTTTGGGTTCAACCAAAGTACGTTGTGGAAACTAGAGCCGACGAAATAACTCGGAGCCCAATGCATTCTTGTTGCAAAAAAGAAGGAAAAGGAATGGCTTTAAGATTCCCTAGAATGATTTCTTTGCGTTCGGATAAAAAACCCGAAAATGCTACTACTAGTAAAGAAGTTGAATCAATGCTCAATAATCAAAAAAGAGTTACAATAGAAGGCCCCTTATGCTAAAGAATAAGTTATACTAGAAAGCCATGCTAAAGAATAAATACTTTGAAAACAATTCTAAAGCATGAAACTAATGCGTTGGGCACTAATATTAGCAGCATGTATAGTTGCATTTTACGTTACTCTTAATTTTAATATTTATTTTGAAGAATTCAAACAAATATTTTTTTATACAAATGATTGGATGAGTTACCTAATGGTAATGTTACTAATTATAGCGATTGGAGGAATATTCCGGTGGTTTGTTAAACAAGAAATTTGGATTACAAAAAAAAGGTAATGGTTTTTATGAATATTTTTGATTTAGTTGTTTATGCAATTGTTGCCCTTGCACTAATATTCTTTGTAGGATTTCTATTCCAACAATTCTTTCCACAAGAAAATGTTGAACAAAAGATTTCTGATGCACTCAAAATTGCTTCAACCACAGGGAATTATGGAAAAACTATTACAGTTTCACAAGAAAGTATCAGCGACAAACAAATATTTACTGATAATTTTGAAAACCAACAAACAATTGTTTCGATGGAGTGCAACCACCCCGAAAAGTGTTGTATTAGGGGAGCAAAATGCGATAAAAAAGTTGAATGGGATTATAAAGAAATAAGTGTAAAAGGAAGTGAAGTTCTCGGGATTAATGTTAGGTGCATACAAGAACAGGGACTTGATTTGTGCAAAATTTATTTTGGCAATAAACCTGCTCAATCGAAAATAATTAACACCGCTATAAAACAAAACACTGGATTGAATTACTCTTTTACAGTAAATGTGAAAAATGTTGGAGCAAATAATTTAACTGGTGGAATAGGCGAAATGAAATTATACAAAATAGTGGGAGAAGAATGGGGCGAGGTTAGTATTCAAACAGAAGCAAAAGAATTACAATTATTAGAACCTAATGATGAAAGTATATTTTTTTGGGATATTGATTTGAGTAGTGGAGGAAAATACAAAGCAGAATTCAAATTTGAAGGAGAAAACTCGGGGTTTGATGAGAACTCAATAATTTTTGAAGCAATTTCGGGGGAGCTTTGTGAAATTGATGAACAACTAGTAGAAACAATTGCTGACGGAGAAGGAAATTACATGGAAATGCATTATTGCGTTGGTTGCGAAAAAGCCTATCAGTGTGCAGCAAAGTGGGAAGAAAAAACTGGAAAGATTTTTGAAATTAATTCAAACGAAAGTGCTTATTGCATTAAGAATAGTTTTGACGGGAATTGCTAATTCTAAAATTTAAAAAATTAAAACTATAATCAATATTCTTTCTTTGAAAGAACCAACGATGCAATTAACACAACAATTGTTGTAAGTAAAGCTAATGGAATAATGACTTCGCTTAGAGTTGCGTTTTTAACTAATAATGAAATTAGAAGTGCATTCGAAATCGACATTGGTAATAAAGTACTAACAAATTTCATTCCCGAAGCCATTAACTCTAAAGGAACAATTATTCCACTAAGGAACAGCATTGAAACTATACCCAAAAGTGAAAGAAGAATTGCTGTAGAAGGATTACTTGTAAAAAATGCAATTAACAGCCCAAGACTTATAAATGAAAGCGAAATTAGTACTATTCCCAAGAACAAGAGCCATAAAGGAACAATAATTTGAACCCCAAAGCCAATAACAACAACCCCAATTATTATTGTTGCCTCAATAATCGCAATCAATAATTGTCCAATTACTTTACCAGTAAACAAAGTAAATTTGCTAGTTGGAGCCATATTCATTCTCAAAGAAACATTTTGGTTACGCTCTAGAATTACAAGGAGTGCCGTAAGAAGCATACAAGTCATTACAAGAACAACAACAATAGCATTTGAAGCTAAAATGCCATAAGTGTTTGTAGAAAAAATCGGTTTTTCTTTAAAAATAATTGGTTGAGAAATTACTTCAGGAGAAATTTTTTCAATCTCAGAAAACTTTGCAGAAAATTCAGTAATAAGCGCCTCTGCTTTATCAAGTTTTTCTCTTATCTCGGATTCAGAAGCCTTTGATTCAGCAATCATTGATTTGAGTTGAAGAATGTATACCTTGGCTTTTGTTACATTAGAAACAACATAATCCAAATCAGGCCCTGAATACACTTTCTTAACCAAGTCAACACGTTTATCAATCTCAACAAAATTAATACTATTCAAATCACGCTCAAGCAAATCAATATTAGTAGAAAGATTATCGATTTTTGCACGCAAAATATTAAAGTCAGACACTTGTGAAGAAAGATCCGATTTAGCGTCAGTTATTAGTGAAAGCATTTCAGCTACACGTGATTGTACAGCATTAGCAGCAATTCCACGAACCATTGCTTGTGCAACTTGAACAAAAACTTGGGAAGCAAAAATACTAGAATTATCATAGTAAATATCACAATTTATTCGAGAGTATTCAGAGGTACCTGTAGCTCTTAACCCAACAAGAATAGTTCCGTTCCTTAAATCAGAAATTAGGTTTTCTTCAGAAGAATATTCAATTACTTGAAAACCATTAATATCATTAAAACTTGAGCTTATCCCAGTATTAAAATCAAGATTATTAATCAAACCTATTTTTACTTCAGAAGCGAGCAATCCACTCCCTGAAAAAGACATTGCTAGTAAAGCAATTGAAATAAATGGATAAATAAAGATTAGCATTAAAGCAATTTTTTGACTCTTGATAAGGGAAATTTCTTTCCAAATAATACTAAATAATTTCAAAACCATATTAATCACATTTATTATTTTTCTCAAAAAATTATTTCTCCGTAAGATTAAGGAAAACATCCTCCAAGTCAGGTTCTTTTATTGAAGAAGAAACAATTGTGTACCCTTTCTTCAACAACCATTCGGTGAGTGCTGAAATTTTTTCTATACTGTGCTCTTGGGGAAACGGAATAAACAAAGTATTCCCTTCCAAAACCAGATCTTTTTGTTTTAGCGCTGACTTAATGTTTTCAAAATCTTCTTGTTTTAGGTTTTGAGCTAACTTGTAAATAACGACTTTTATTCCCCCATATTGGGTAATAAGTTCACTTGGTTTTCCTATGGACAATAATTTCCCTTTTTTTAGTAAAGCAATTCTGTGACAAAGCGCTTCGGCCTCATCCATATAATGTGTTGTAATAACGATAGTTTTTCCTTTTTTGTTGAGTTCCTCTATTTTGTCCCAAAACATTTGACGCATTTTTGGATCAAGCCCAACTGTAGGTTCATCAAAAAAAATTAATTCAGGATCATGAACAACAGAAATAGCAATATTGAGTAAGCGTTGGTAACCGCCACTGAGATTCCTTGCTTTTGATTTTTTGAAATCTTTTAATTTGAGCCAATCGAGAAGAAATTTTATTCTATCATCAAGAACTTTTCCACTAATACCATAAAGGCTTGCAAAAAAACGCAAGTTTTTTTCAACAGAAAAATCATCATAAAAAGCAGTGTTTTGTGGAACTAAAGCAAGTTTTTGTTTTACTTCATTAGTAAGTTTTTGTTCGCCAAGCATTGTAATGTAACCCGAGTCAGGTTTTTCAAAACCAAAAATAATATTCATTAAAGTACTTTTACCTGCACCATTACTTCCAAGTAAACCAAATACTTCTCCCTCCTCAATTTGTAAAGAAACTCCTCCAAGAGCTTTGGTGTCCCCAAAAGATTTGACAACATCCTTAACAAACACAACAGCCATAACACAACACTTAACTTAAATTAATTAAAAAAGTAGTATATAAAGACTAGTATATTGATGAAAGAAGAAAATTGTGCTATGGGGAAAGATTATTTAAGTATCACGCTGTTTGTATTAGTTAATAAAATAAGGAAAAAGTTGAACTATATGAACTCAAAAGATTTTTTGAAAAAAAATTCATTAAAAGAAGGGGACGTTATTTCTTTTGAATTCGAGGGAAAAAATATTGAAGGAACTATTGTTCCGACAAGCGGAGAAGAACTAATGCTTAAATTAAAATCGGGTTACAATGCAGGATTCGATTGCAAAAAAATAAAGGGAATAAAAAAAATTGGTGAAGGAAAAGCTGTTGGTAAAGCGAAAATAATTGAAGTGAAGAAAAACCCGGGTTTGCCAACCATAGCAATACTACATACTGGAGGAACCATAGCTTCTCGCGTGAATTATTCAACAGGAGGAGTAATTGCTTCTTTTAATATAGAAGATTTAGCTGCAATGTTTCCAGACTTACTTGAAGTGGCTAATCTTGAATCAATATTTGTTTGTAACAAAATGTCAGAAGACATGGACTTGAAGGATTATAGCGAAATTGCAAAAAAATGTTTTGAAATTATTGAGAAGAATAAAAATAATGAAAAATTCAAAGGAATAATCATTGGACACGGAACTGATACCCTAGGGTATAGTGCAGCAACTCTAAGTTTTATGCTAGAAAATTGTTCAAAACCAATACTTGTAGTTGGTGCACAAAGAAGTTCTGACAGGGGTTCGAGCGATGCGGGAATGAATTTAATTAGCGCAGCAACTTTTATTACTAAAACAAAATTTTGCGGAGTGGGGGTTTGTATGCACCATAGTACAAATGATGATGCTTGTGCAATACTAAGTGAAACAAAAACAAGAAAGATGCACACTTCGAGGAGAGACGCATTCAAAGCAATTAATGATACTCCAATTGCTTTAGTGGATTATAAAACGAAAAAAATTAAATGGATTAAAGATGAAAAAAATTATTTGAAAAAAGAAGGGAAATTTGAATTAAAAAATAAATTCGAAGAAAAAGTTGGATTGATTAAAACTTACCCCGGAATAAGTGAAAAACAAATTGAATTTTTTGAAAAAGAAAAAT
>CAYLWD010000019.1:0-6460 GCA_964387305.1 uncultured archaeon | reverse complement strand
ATACAAAGGACTAATTATTGAGGGAACAGGATTAGGACACACCCCAATTAAGGAGAACGATTCTTTTGTAAAAGTAATCAAAAAACTTATTGATTCAGGGTGCGTGGTTGGAATAACTAGTCAATGTATTCACGGAAGAGTAAATCCGAGCGTTTACACGAATCTTAGAAAAGTTTCTTCTACTGGAGCAATTTATTGTGAAGATATGCTCGCGGAAACTGCATTCGTTAAACTTTCTTGGCTTTTAGGAAACTATAAAAAGGAAGAAGCAGTAAAACTACTAACCAAGAATCTTAGAGGAGAAATAACTGAGCATAGTAGAATGGATACTTATACGGAAGAATAGGAGAAAACAGAAGAACAAAGGAACTTATTAACTTTGTACAGTTAAGAGAAGGTTTTTAAAGGGGTTTTGGTAATAATTGAGTAATATTAAAGCAATAATATGGAGTGAATTGGATGAATAAGTTTGTTTTAGTTGGAATAGTTTTACTAGCACTAGTTGGAAGCGTTTTCGCTGCCTACGGTAACCTTGGTTACTCTGGATGGAATCAGTATTACTACACCAGCAATTATAGACCAACTGTTTACTACCCATCCCCAAACGCAGGCTATGTTGGTTATGCTAATGTTTATTCTTACCCTGCATACAACAATTATTATTCTTATAATTACTCTTATCCTTACACATATTATTATCCCGCAGTAAGTACTTACGTGCCAACATACAACCCCTATATTTACTCTAGTTACGGATACGCTTATCCATCAAGAACATTATCAATTTATAGTAGTGGCTCTAGTTGGGGAGTAAGCTACAATTCAATTGGTTGCTCATATTACGGTTATTGTTAAGAAAGCCCATAAGCGATTGAACTTCTTTTTTAAACTCTTTCCATATTCAATACAATCATGAAATTCGATTACGAAAAGCTTGGTTTTAAAGCGGGCTTGGAAGTACACCAACAACTCGATACAAGAAAATTATTTTCTCGAACAAAGAGCGAGTTGAGTGAAGCCCAAGATTTTTTTGTTGAAAGAAAATTAAGACCCGTAGCTTCAGAATTAGGCGAGTATGATAAAACATCACTAGAAGCATTCAAGCGAAGTGAAACATTTGTTTACACGGGAAATAAAAAAAATATTTCACTAATTGAGTTGGATGAAGAACCACCCCAACCATTGGATAAAGATGCATTGAGAACAGTTCTAGAAATTTCTTTGTTATGCAACTCAAAGCCAGTAAGCAAATCAATTGTAATGAGGAAAACAGTTATTGACGGAAGCAATACAAGTGCTTTCCAGAGAACAATGATGATTTCTTTAGGCGGAGAATTAAAAATTTCTGGTGGAAAAAAAATTGGGGTACAAACAATAATCCTAGAAGAGGATGCTGCACGCCCATTAAAAAAAGAGGATAGAAAAATATTTTATAACCTTGACAGGTTAGGAATTCCTTTAATTGAACTAGCAACTGACCCTGATATTAGAACACCACGAGAAGCAGTTGAGTGTGCCGAAAAAATAGGAGAAATAATGCGTTTAACTTGTAAAACGAAAAGAGGAAAAGGAACTATTAGGCAAGATGTTAATGTTTCAATCAAAGAAGGGGCGAGGTGCGAAATAAAGGGTTGCCAAGAACTCGAACTAATTGAAACTGTAGTAGAAAAAGAAGTTGAGAGACAATTAGATTTGTTGAAATTAAAAACTGACTTAAACAAAAAATTCGGAACAAAAACAAAAAATTCTGAAAAATTATCAAAAGAACTATTTGGTTTAGAAAAAGACGTTAGTGAAGTATTCAAATCAACGGAATGCAAATTCATTAAAGGAAAAAAAGTTTTTGGTTTATGTATTAAAGGATTCAAAGGATTCTTGGGACAAAAAATTGGTTCAAAGAGGTTTGGTTCAGAAGTTAGTCAATATTGTAAAGCATCAGGAGTAACAGGATTACTACACAGAGACGAGTTACCTAATTATGGGGTAAATGAAAAAGAGGTTCAAGGAGTAATGAAAGCACTTGGATGCAAAAACGAGGATTCATTTATACTAATTGTAGCAGAAAAAGAAAGAGCACTAAACGCTTTCGAAACTGCAAAAAAAAGAGTTCTAATAGCGTTTGAAAAAGTTCCTGAAGAAACACGCGGAGCACTAGAAGACGGTTCTTCCGAATACCAAAGATTACTTTCAACAGAAGCAAGAATGTATCCCGAAACCGATATTCCTGGAGAAGAGATTAGTGAAAAAATGGTTTCTGAAATAAAAAAAGGTTTACCAATAAGTGTTGAAGAGAGAAAAAAGCTTTACACAAAACTAGGACTAAGCACTAACCATATAGAAGAAATGAAGTTGAGTAATTATGCTAGGTTCTTTGAAAGGATTGTGGAAAACGGAGCTAACCCAAAAGCGAGCGCAACACTATTGTTGCAGACACTTACTGAGTTAAAACGAAAAGGAATTAACGTTGAAGAAATTGATTTACAAAAAATCGAGGAATTACTTTTGAGCGAAGCTAAAAGAAAAATAAGTAAAGCAAATTTAGAGGACGCAATTATTGAGTTGAGCAAGGGAAAGAGTGTTTCAGAAATAATTGAGGAAACTAAAAAAGAAAGCGTTAGTGAAAAAGAATTAGAAAAAATTGTTCAAAAAATTGTTGCAAAAAATTCCGAATTAGTAAAAACAAAGGGCTTGGGCGCAATTGGTGGATTAATGGGTGATTTGATGAGAGAAGTTCAAGGAATTGATGGAAAAAGAGCTTCGGAATTATTAAAAAAAGAAATCGCACAGGTGAAGAAATGAAAATAGTTCCAATAAGAAAAAGCGACAAGAAAGAATGCGCTGAAATTATATTAAAAGAATTCAACAAGCAAGGCGAAGAATTTACAAAAAAGACTGCTTTGAAAAGGGTGAATACTGGGTACCAGAAAGGGTTTTCATTCTGCGTTAAAGAAAAAAGAAAAATTCTTGGATTGATTTTGGCAAAAACATTCTACTATGCAAAAGGAAAATATATTTGGGTGGAAGAACTTGTTGTTCGTGAGGAACACCAAGGAAAAGGAATTGGAAAAAAATTAATGAAGAAACTTGAAACAGCGTGTAGAAAAAAGAAAGTTGATTCAATGACACTAAATACAAAAGAAATTAATACGAAATTTTACAAAAAGCTTGGTTACAAAAAAACAAAATTTATTATGATGGAAAAAGATTTGAGGAAAACCAACAAAAAGAATTAGAACATCCCCTTCGCGCCTTTCCTTAATTTTCTTAAACACTTTTTGTGGAAAAATCTTCCAAGCCATTTCTTATCACTAGGCGCTTTGTTACACACAGAACAAGCCTCAGGATATTTTCCGATATTGGAATCGTGTTCTTCGTTGGTTTCTTCGCCGTCAGTCATTCTACTCACTCAACCCAAGCATTTTGATTGCTTTCCTCAAAGAATTTTTTGTATCCGCATGAGTTAGAGTTTTTACTGCTTCAGCTGGAAGAAACCACTTGAAATAATCATGTTCGACAAGCCTCTTGCCGTCAACAAGTGCCTGGTTTTCAAAAGAAACTCTTGAAGTGCTCGCAACCCGCACAAGGAAAACAACTGCATGTGTTTTGTGCACCCTTTTTTTATCAAAAAAAACAAATTCATCAACTTTACCAACTAATTCAAAATCCTTTAGCCCAGTTTCTTCAAATAATTCACGGGCAAGTGCTTTTTCTATTGGCTCTTCAGCATCAATTCCTCCTTTAGGAAATTCCCACCCCCTCCAATTCATTACGCGATGCAATAAAAGAAATTTTTCTCCATCAAAAACAATTATTCCCACAAGTTCGCGAGCTTCTGGATTCATACAATACAAAAACAAGTAAAGGAATAAAAAGCCAATCCTACAAAGTTATTCTGAATGAGTAATAAAAAAGAAGATTTTGATAAAAGCAAAGTATATTTTGTTCCAATTGATTCTTACAAAAAAACAAAAGAAATTAATGAGGCTTGTGTTTTGTTATTACAAAAACTTGGTTTTGAACCAAAAGGGAAAATTCCTATTAAGGTTCATTTTGGAGAAAAAGGCAATGAAACATTTATTGAACCCAAGAATTTTGAGGGAATTATTAAACAATTAAAGAAGAAAGGTGCAGAACCTTACTATACTGAAACAAATGCCCTCTACAAGGGGGAAAGAACTTTTTCAGAGAGCCACATTAAACTAGCAAAAGAACATGGCTTTACTCAATTGCCAATAGTAATTGCTGACGGGGACCACGGAGAAAATTTTGTTGAAGTAGAAATAAATGGAAAACACTTTAAGGAATGCAAAGTGGGGAAAGAAATTGTTGATTCTAAACAATTACTCGTAGTTGCGCACTTCAAGGGACACATGCTAGCTGGTTTTGGGGGAGCAATAAAACAATTAGGGATGGGTTGTGCTGCTCGCGGAGGAAAACTAGGAATGCACGCTAACTCTAAACCACTTATTATTCCAATAAAATGCAAGAAATGTGGAATTTGTTTACAAAATTGCCCCGCTAATGCGATTGAATTAGGATTAATTTCAGCAAAAATTGATAAAAATAAGTGCATTGGTTGTGCTACTTGTATTGCAGTTTGTCCTTATGGAGCTGCACAAATAAATTGGATTAGCACTATGCCAAAACAATTTGTTGAAAAACTAGCTGAATATGCACTTGCTGCACAAAAAGAAAAAAGAGTTGCTTACATTAATTTTGTTCTAAACATTACTTCTGGATGCGATTGCATGGGCAAAAAAATGGAACCAATTATTACTGACATCGGAGTACTAGCTTCATTCGACCCAGTTGCTTTGGACAAAGCGTGTTTTGATTTGGTTACAGAAAAAGCTGGTAAAAAAGTATTTGGTGGAGAACACGTATTCGAACACGCAGAAAACATTGGATTAGGAAAACAAAAGTATAATATAATCGAATGCACTAAGTGAATCACATGAAAAGAGTATTACTAATTGTTTTAGTTTGCCTCCTAATTGGAATAGTATTTGCAAGCGGAGAACCTTGCTTCGTTCTAAATGCACAACAAGAAATTAATACTCCCAATGAATGCATTTTAGAGGTTTGCCTTGAAGGGGAAGAAGAAATTCTTTTTTGGACTGACGTTGGGGAAAGTACGTGTAACCCCCCAGGAACACAAAGGTGTGAGAATAATAGATTACAATATTGCGGAACTGAATGTACTAGACGTTGGGAAACAGTTTATCTTTGTTCTAATTTCCCAAATAACGAACAGTGTTGGGGAACAAATTGTGCAAATACAAATTTAGATTTTCCGCTTGAAATTTCAGGAATAACTTATTGCATACACAACACAATTTACGAAAAGGTTTGCAATTTACTAGGAAGTTGTAAATCACATTACCAGTCAGCTTGCATTGAAGGATATTCTTGCTACGAAACAGACCAAACCCAGTGCTACCCCGACAAATGTGGCGAATGTACTATTGGAGAAAAAACTTGTTTGCCTGATGGAAGTTCAGCAATTTGCTTAACCACCAACGTACAACAATGGCCCAGCAGAAATTATAGTCAGTGCCCATCCTGGCAAAAAACTGCGTGCAAAAATACTTGCTCTTTAGGAGAATGTATCCCTGATGAAGCAATTATTGATTTTAGTGCAAGTTCAAACAACGGAGAAATTGTTTATTCAATTAGTTGCAAATTAGATGGAATTCCAATAACTATTAAATTAAAAGATTCTGAAGAAAAATTAATCCAAATAATTTCTGGAACATGCAATAAACTTCCTAAAGATATAATAATTAATACAACAAACCTAGAATCAAACGAAAACTATATTTTAGATACAAACCTTCCTGGCGGAGAAACAAAAAGAACTTTCTTCACTTACAAAGGAAAATCACAACCAATTAATATACCTGATAACAATTTTGTTTTAGTTTTTTTAAGCATCACTATTATTTTAGCAATTCTACTAAAAGGTTCAAACAAAAAAATTAGAAAATAATTTCTTTATTAGAAAAACTTGAAACCACTTTTACTTGTGAATTTCCTTCAGAAAAGTTTCCTTTACTTACTTTACCAATAATACGCGCATCAAATTTTTTTAATTTATTTAAAGTTAGTTCTACACTCTCAGAAGGAACCGACAAAACCATCCCTACTCCACAATTAAATGTTTTATACAATTCTTCATCAAGCAATCCGCGCGAATACATTTCAAAAAATATTTTTTGTGGAAACAACTCTTTAGGAACACTAATTTGTGCATCCGTTCCTTTGAGCAAGGGTTTTAGTTTAGTAAATGCTCCACCAGTAATGTGCATCAAACCATTAATTTTTGTTTGAGAAAATAAATCAAGTAATTCATCTAAATAAATTTGGGTGGGTTCAACAAATTCTTTTCTTTGTTCTTCTCCAAAAATCTTTCTAACCATAGTAAAACCGTTCGAATGCAAACCAGAACTTTTTAGACCCA
>CAYLWD010000018.1:0-11808 GCA_964387305.1 uncultured archaeon | reverse complement strand
CATTTTATCATTAGTCCAAAGAAAACAATTTTTTGAATAAGCTAGGGCGACAAAGGGCCAATCATCTTTATGTCCGGCTAGACAAGAATTTATTGCTAATTCTTTGAACTTTTCGTATGATTCTTTTTTTTCTACTTGTAAATTAGTTTTTTCTTTTATTAAAAAAAATATTTCAAGTAGTTCTTTTTTAGTTATTCCAATTCTTTTGGCTATTTCTCTTGAATGTTTTTTTGTTTCAATTAATGCTAGTTCTGGGCAGTAGGGTTGGATTGTTTCATCAAGTAATATTTTTCTTGTTAGAGAATCTTTCATTAATGCTGATAAGAAAATATTTGTATCAACTACAATATTTAGTTTCATTTATTGTGTTTTTGGCGTGATGCCTTTTTAATTTTTGCTGAAATTTCGTCAATATCAGAAGTCGTTAGTTTGCTTCCTTTTAATGCTTCATCAAGTTTCTTCAAGGTCTTCATTCTCTCAATCCTTTCTTTTAGCATTGTTCTAACTTCTTCTGACCAATTAACTCCTGTAATTGAATTCATTTCGGTTTTCAATTCCTTTGGGATAGCTAAAGTCAGTGTTACATTACTCATTACAATCCCCCCCTATAAATTTGAAAAATGATTATTAAGTAAACTACACTTAATGCACTAATATTAGTGTAAATAATATTTAAATGTGTTGGTTTGAGTTTTTTTGGATGTTGAGTAATTAGTTTCTTTTAAGTGGTAATGCCTCGATTAAGTAATTAACACAAATCAAACCGTTTTTTTCCAGCCAAATACATTTATATATTCTTGAGCATTAGTTATATTCAGTTAAATAGTTCAAAATCATTTTGTTATTGAAGTAAATTATATACTTGAGTGTTTGTGTGATTGTATGGATAAACGATTTAGGAATCTTTTATTTTTGATAGTTTTGATTGTGATAGTTGCAATAATTACATTTTATTTTTTGGGGGGCATTAAATTGCCAGAACAACAAGGGGGTCTTGAGGGGGTTGCAAAAAAGCACAACTTTAATTTAGATACTTTGAATTTTGCTGATGAACAACTTACTCTTGCAAATATTGATTTATTAAGAAGTGACTTGCAAGATGTTTCTGATTCGAGGAAACAAATTATTCTGGAAAAACTTTCTTTATTGGAGAGCACAATTTATTTTTACAATAATTATTTCGAGTTGACTGATTCTCTTGAGCTCAGCAACGAGCCGTGTACTTATGAAACAAAATTGAATGACACTATTCAAGAAGGAAAAATTGTTTTGGATGAAATATCAACTTTCAATTATAATGTTGCAATGAATTATCCTGAAAATCCAGCGTATGGGTTTTCAAATGGTTTTGTAATTGAAAATTTTGTTTATTTTATGGAAAATGAACTTACACTACAGTTAGGTGAGATTTGTGCGTAATATATTAGCGATTTTTATTTTTTTGATTGTGATTTGTTCTTCAGTTTTTGCTGCTGATTCGGGGTGTGTTAGTGCAACTTACTTAGGGGCGACTCCAATAGAATCACTAAATATTGATGATGTAGTGTTCACTTTTAGACTCGATAATGTTCCTTTTAATAGCGTTGATTTTACTTCTTCACAAAATCCTTCAGGGCTTCAAGTATGGCTCTTTGATCAAGAAGTTATTGTTGAAAAAGGAGCGCACTTTTATAATCGTGACAAGCGCGAAAACCAGTTTTTGAATCCTGCAATGCCTTATTCCATGAAATATGTTGATGAACTTGATGATGACGCTAAAACTTTCACGCAAGCCATTTCTGATTGTTCTGGAGAAGCAGGGTATATTGCTGGTTTGAACCAGGCATTAGCAATGCTTAAGGATGGCAGAATTAAAAGATTTTCTGTAAAGTTTTCTGATGCTCTTGGCGGATTTTGGAAGAAAATAGATTCGACAAAATATATTGTGGGTGATGAGCCTACCGATAGTAGATATGGGACAATTTATGATCCGGGAACAGTTTCTACAGGTGAAAGGCTCGCTGAAATTCATGCGGGTAATCATTCTTCAAGGTTTAACAATTTTTTAATTAGAGAAGTTCGAATTGATTATGATGGATGGGGCAATGAATTCAAATTCAATTTTGATGGTTTAAGATGGCAAATTGAAGGAAAAGATGCTGCTGATTATGTTAAATCAGTTACTAATGCTGATGATAGGGACTTTCTTCAAATAGGAATTTCGGGGGGACTTGCTCAAGTAATGTCTACTTACCTTGGAAAAGAGGCTTATTTCAAAGGGCTTGGAGCGATTTGTGGACAAATTAATGGTCGAAGAAATAGGGTGGAAGAATTCCTGATAATAAAGAGCGATGGCTCTGAATATGATGAAGATTATTATACTCCAAATTATAATTGGGTTCCTGATGATAGGAACGTTCTTGAGGATGGTTCAATAAATATTACTTATACTGATATCGTTAATGAAGCACAGTACTATGGGCTAACTGTTGATTCTACTACTCAAAGACAATTCATGCCAATTCATTTAATTCAATACCAATTTTCTAAAGGAATCGGCGCAACAGGAATAGGGATTGGAGGTGTTATTGGTGGAGGAATTGGAGCGCTAGGATTTTTTGGGGGGCCACTTGGGTTTATAACTACTCCTGTTGGAGCGGGAGTTGGTGGATTTATTGGAAGCAAACTTGAAAATTGGATTAAAGATCCTTTTGTATCGTTTAGATTTGTTGGGGATAATGTTGTTGGCGCTTGGACTGGAGAGGGTTCTCCAACTCCAAATAATGAAATTTTAAAAGGAGTTGGTTATGACGGTGGAGCCCAAGCAATAATTGAAAATCTTAATGCAATTGTTCCTGAGTGTACTATAAAAAGTGATTCGACATTTGATGCGATAAAAGAATTTGTTCTTGGAGGAAAATGTCCAGAGTATATACAAGTTCAGCAAGATGCATTAATAGAGAGTGATCCTTATATTGCTGCTCAAATTAACGCTTACAAAGCTGCTGTTGAAGCCAGCCTTAATTCAAATGATCCTGCAAAGATTCTTCCTAATTATGACTCTTTTGAACCAGCAATCCCTAATCCTGTAATAAAATTACCAGTTGATAATGGAAAATGGGTTTATGTAAAAGAACTCAGAAGGGTAATGAAAAAGAAGGTTCCTGTTGAAACAAGAGCAGTAACCGCTTCTCCGCTTCCAATAAAATCAATAAAATTAAATTGTAAAAGTTGGAATTCATTTTTTTCAAAAAAAGAATATTTCTTTAGATTTGACAATACTATTCCTTCGCCCGTAGGTGGTAAATGGCAATATTCTGTTGATGGTATAAATTGGTTTATTGTTGATGATGCTGCACTGGATAACGCTTTCTTAAAGATTCTTGGAGAACAAACATTGAATACTCTTTTGCAAAGTGACTATACTCGCGGAGTCAAGTACTTGCTTGGGGCATTTGTTAATAATCCTTCAGATAATTGCACCGCAACTATAAGTCAATCGGATGCCTATGGCAGGATGCAAGCGCCTATTGAAATTAAAAAAGGAGAATTTTCAGAAACTGAAGGTGATGGCAAAAAATACGATTTTAGGGACAACAGAATTTATTCATACCTTAAGGATTATTCAATTCTTTTTGGATTCAAGGATTTGGATTCTAAGGTTATTGATATTGGGGAAGGAGAAAGACCTTTGAAGGAATTAGTATCAAGAGTTGAAATAAGATTCAAATTATCTGACGATCCAAATACAGTTTCGCCAACAGTTTACTTTGATTTGGATTCTAATGCAGGTGTTGTTATGCCTGTTTTGACTAATAAAACTTATTTTGTTGAGATTGATTTATTTGAAAAGAAAAGTGATTCTAAATTAATTCCACTTGATGGAATTAATCCAATTGCATCATCTGAAGTAAAAATAGTTAATGCTAGTGAGAGTCCACTTGATTCCAGCAAGATATATGATATTAATTTGGCGGATTTTGTTTACAGTATAGAATTGAATATCAAAAAAGCAGCTCAACAAAGAACGGGGTACATTATTCTTGATCTTAATAAACAAAAAATTATTGATGCAAATTATGATTATGATTCCTACGTGGCTTTGTGCCATGAATTGTATGCCGGCGACAAGCTTGTGGCAAGCAGCGGGGCGTGCTCAAGCACTGGCACAGTTGCAAAAATTTTGTTTGCGAAGGTTACAAATCCTTCAAATAGCAATGAACATTGGTTGAAAGTATTTAATGGAGTTTACGCAAACAATAAAGAAGACACTGTATTCAAACAAGTTGTTGCGACCGAGCAAACGCGACTTGAAGGGAATATAAGAATAAAACTTCCTGAAGAACAACTTAAAGTTGGAGTTTGCAAAAATGCTTCATCGTATGATTTTAATAAAGATGTTTGTATAAATTAATTTTATTGAAAAGGTGAAATTGTGGAAAAAAGAATTGTTGAGTTATTGGCAGCGCTTGCAATAATATTTCTTGCGTTAAGTTTTGCTAGTGCACTTATTCAAGTTGATACCCTTGTTCCAATTGATCCTACTATTGTACCCCCGCCTGCGCAACCACCTCCAGCTTCTTGTCCATTGGATAGTGTTGTTGTTCCTGCTGACCCTGTTAGTGGTGCGTCTTCAACTTGTACTCCTTGTCAAACTGGTACAGTTGCAATTGATAATAAATGTACTTCGGTTGTTGGTAAAACAATTTTGGAGTACCTTGAATTATTTAATCAGAAGCTTATTGGTCAAAAATCTTATCAAGAACAACCTACAAATCAAGGTGGGCAAGTAACTTCTACAGGTTATGGTTCCGAATCAACTGTTAGAATAAATTTGAACAGGGTGCTTTTGGATGGAATGAGTGATGAAATTCTTGTTAATGAGGATAATGGATTTAAGGTTACAATTTCTGGAATAACAAGTAATTATTTTAGTACTTCCTATTCAAGTGGTTTTACTCTTGAATTTAAACAAGAAAATAATATGCTTTTGAAGCTCAATGCGCGTAATTATGTTTATGGAATTGGTAATGCTACTGCTGCTTTTAGTGGAAAGAATGAAGCAATTGTTGAATTTTTGGAGACTACGTTAACAGGACTTGCTACTGTAGTTAATGTAAAAATAACTTCTGATTTAATTCCTCCCTCATGCAATGGAAAAGAAATTTTTGTTAGTAGGGGAACAGGGAAAACTCTTGATGAATATTGCAAATCTATAAACTAATTTTTTTTAGCTCCGCGCAACCCTTAAATACTTTTCTCAGTGAGTATATATCATATTAACAACTATTTAGTGTTGCTAAGTTAATCAAAGTTTGTTGAACAAGTAAGTGTGGGTGATTTAATGGTTTCAAAAATTTTAATTGTTTTGCTTGCATTGCTTTCGTTTGCGATGTTTGCTAATGCTTCTGTTCTGAGGGAATACACTTTTGATGATTTAACTGACTCGGTTACTGGACAAGAATTAAGTGTTTTTGGTTCAGAACGTTTTGATGAAGTTTGTGGTAACGATTATTTTGATAATGGTTCTAGGTACACTAAACAAGGTAATGCTGCTGTTCTTTATGACCCAGATTCTGAGGATATAGCAATGCCTGGTTGTACTAGCTTTACTGTATCTACTTGGGTTAGGTTAGCTTCTGGTAATGGTAAGGGTTCTGATATTGCAACTATGTACAGGAATTATAGATTGACTGTAAGGAAAGGCAAGCTTTCTTTCGGAGTAAAAGTAAAACGCGGACCAGGTTATTCGGATACTGAGTGGAAATATGTTAAAGCCCCTTGTTTTCCTGTTCACAAATGGCTTCACGTAGTTGGAACTTATGATGGTTCTTCAATAAAGCTTTATATTAATGGGGAATTAATTGGGGAAAAGAAAATTAAGCGCAACTTGGCTGATCCCCCCGTGAAGAGCTTTGTATTATTTGCTCAAAAAGGAATTGGTAATACTATTAGACACCCTAAAGAGGATAAGTTTTTCCAGTTCTGTAAAGTTTATAAACTTCCTTTGAAGCAATGTAGATTCAATGGAGCAATTGATGAATTCAAGGTTTATGACGAGGCTTTGTCCCCAGATGAAATAGAAGAATTGTTCGATGAAGAGATGGACTTGTTTTATTGTAATGGAGTAGTAAATTATAACTGCTCTTCAAGGTAAAAAAAGCTTTTTTAGAGGGGTTTATTCCCCCTCTAATAGTTCTTTTTTATTCTATCTTTTTACAAAATTACTCCCAAAACAACCAAATTAACTGCTTTGAGTTAAAACGTTAGGTTTAAATACTTCTCCTGCACAAAGTATATCACAACTTTGTAATCTTACAAAGTTAAACTTTCTAGTTTTTCTTTTGTTGAAGGATTAGTAAGTTGAATTATTTTGGTGAGTTTGTTGACTAAGAACCTGATAACAATATTTGCACAAGTTGCTTTAGTGCTCTCAATTTTAATTTTACTCCTTGCTCCCAACACATTTGCTTTTACTCTTAATGCACCTGATGAAGTGCACGTAACTAACGAAGGTCAAATTCGTTTTGATATTACTAATAGTTCTTTTGAAACAAAAACGTTGAGTGTAGAATTCTTTACCCCCGCTGAATACTCAATAAGCACTCCTAATAGAATAACTCCTGATTCAACTGAAACAATTATTATTACAATAAAAAATTATTCTCAAATTCTTAACACAATTAATTCAAAATTAATTGTAAGAATGGGTGAAGAGGTTCAAGAAAAAAATATTAAAGTAATTTTTGAACCCACTTCACAAGGAAATGATTTAACTGCAATGTTTTCTTTTTCATCAATACTTCTTACAACATCAACATTTACTTTTATTGATTGGATTATTTTTATAATTTTAGTAATAATCGCTGCTTTCCTAGTAGTAATGCTTGCAGCAAAAATATTTAGGAGAAGTTAATTTTCGTTTGTTGGGACAAGGTGATTTGGTATGTTAAGGGTTTCAAATTTTTTAAAACTTGCAGGGTTCTTGTTAGTATTACTTTCACTAACAGTTTTTGCTCACGCAGAACAAATACGCGACTATGAATTTTCTTACAACCTTGTGGATTCTTTTTCTGGAACAAATTTCCTAAATTCTGGTTGGCCAAGATATAATGAGGTGTGTGGAAATATTTACCTTGATAATTTGGGTGAAAAAACAGTTTATTACGACCCTAACTCTGAGGAACTCTCAGCGCCAGGGTGCACTCCTTTTAGTATTTCTGCTTGGGTAAAAATTGGTTATGATAATGGACAAGCCTCTGATATTATAACAATGTACAGAAATTATAGAATAACTGCTAGACAGTCACCTAATTCGAATTACGCAAAAATCCATTTTGGTGTTCACGCTAAGAATGGGGTGTGGAAAGAAACTGCAGCATACAAAGTTCCTTACAATACTTGGATTCATGTTACTGGAGTTTACTACCCTGAAATCGAAACAATTATTCTTTATGTTAATGGTTATGCGGTAAGAGAAAGAATTGTAAAAAAAGAACTTTCTGATCCGCCTTTGAAGAATTTAGCATTATTTGCTGAACAAGGACTTGGTGCTGGCGAAGTTCATCCAAAAAGCGATAATTTTTACCAATTTTGTAAAATTTATAATTTACCATTAAAACAATGTAAATTTGACGGAGCAATGGATAAATTAAAATTCTTTGACGAATCATTAAGTTCTGAAGAAGTTTACGATATTTATGCTGATGAGTACTATGATTTTTATTGTCCTGACATACCTCCATTTGATAGGTGCACAACAAACGAGGGACCAGTAATTGAGAGACAAATCCCTGATAGAACAATTTCTTACCTTGATTCAACCTACATTGATTTGTGGGATTATATTGATGATTATGATGATAGTTTCACAGAGTTAAATTGGGAAGTAGAGTATGATGGTGATTCAGTTGCATGCATTTTTGATGATGAAAGATATTTGCTCTGCAACTCAACAATTGAATTGGGTACAACAACTATATTCATTTCAGTAACCGACCCTTGCGGGGAAAGTGCAGAAACAGACTTTGATATTACTGTAACCAACTCTAGACCGAACCTATCAGTTCCTAACCAAACAAAATCTTGTGAAGCTGATTTGGATAAGTTCATTGATTTGAGAACTTATTCTTGGGACGAAGATATTGACGGGTTATATTACGATATTAGCGGCTTTACTAACACAGACTTTTTGGAATGTGAAATTGTTGATGATTATTATTTGTCTTGTGAAGTGATTGATTGCGTTGAGGATTATACAGATATTTCAATAACTGTTTTCGATGTTTTCGGGGAATATTATGAAGATACTTTTAGATTCAACATAAATGATTTTGCTCCAATATGGAAACAACTTCCTTCAGGGTTGTGCATTAATTCTCCAACTCAAAAAATAATTGATTTATCAAAATACGTTTATGATTTGGAAGATGGTAATATCCAAGATTTCAATATTGTTTCTCAAAGCAATACCTCATTTTTGAATTGCCAAATTACTGACACAACTTTTTTGTCATGCAATTATGTGGGTAATGCACACGGTTCTAGTAATATTGTTATTAGAGCAACTGATTCAATAGGACAACAAGTAGATGCAACTCTTACCCTAACCGCTAATTGCTTTAATACTGTTATTTTTGAAGCAACTGAACACTCGGTTTGTATGGAGAATTTTACTACCCACTCAATAGAATTGAGTATTAAGAATAATTCTGGTGAGAAAAAATGTTATGATTTTGATTTAGACGCCGACCGCGATTTGCAAGCATCACTAACCCAAGAAAATATTTGTGTTAATGATAAAGAAACAAGAAAATTTACTCTAAGCCTTGTTCCTTTGCGCGAAGCTAAAGGAGATTATGTTGTAAAAGTTTATTCTATTGATGATGATTACCTTTATGATGGAAACTTATCAATGGATTTTGATATTTCTGTAGGTAATTGTAAATCTTTTGATGGTTTTAGAATAAATGAATTTGATGGAAAAATTTGTCAAGGTAAAAAAGAAATTATTGATGTTGAAGTGGTTAATTCAACAACTTCAGACAAAACAATTGCGTTGAATGCAGATAATTCTTTCTTATTGCCTTACTTTGCAAAGAAAAATGTTTTTGTTCCAGCAAATTCTAGTGTTGATACTGAATTAGTAATTAATGCTGACGGATTAGCGCTCGGTTACCACAATGTTTATTTGCGCGGAACTGCTTTGGGTTACGTAATAGAAAAACATTTAGAAGTAGAAGTAGTTGATTGTTCGAGTGTAGATAAAAGAACTTTTTATTTAGAAGTTCCCCCAACTTGTTTTGATGTTCGTAGGGGCGGAAGCATTAATAGTATTTTTACTGTGAAAAGAACTAATGATGGTTGTGGGAATTATTACCGCGATGAACGTTTAATTAATTTCGCAATATACGGAATGCCTAGTGCGCTTTCTTATAATTCAGCTTTATTGGATTGTGGAGAAGAAAAAGCAGTTAATTTTACAATAAATGTTCCTGCTGATGCAAGAGCAGGCGCTCACTTAATTTCTATTGTTGGAACCGAATCAGATTACACTGAAACAAAAGATATTTGCATTAATGTTCTTGGAGAAAATTCTGCAAGAGTATTACTAAAAGACGCTTACAAAGAAATAATTCAATGCGACACCGCAATATTTGAATTAGAAGTAATTAATGATGGTGACTTAGAACAAACCTTTACAGTAAGTACTTTAGCAATTCCTGGGGGAATAAATATTAGTATTAATCCCACTTCATTTGTTTTGAAGAAAGGCGAATCAAAAATAGTTTATATTTCAGTTTCAACCAACGCCTCAACTCCAATAAAAAATGGGTATAGTGTGGGAATAGTTGTTCAAGGTAATGGACAAACTTATAACTCTACACTAACTTTTGATGTGATTGAAGGAACTCTAGGAAAAGAATCAATAGAATTCTTAAGTTATAGTCAAGAAATTTCTGCAAAAGGAAATACTAATGTAAAATATTATTTGATGTTAAGAAACAATACTTCTACTCCAATGGATTTACACATTTTCTTAGATAATTTGCCTAACGATATTAATGGTGAAGAACTTTGGATAAATAATGTTTTGCCTGGAGAAGTAAGAGAATTGAGTGGAACAATTTGGATTGGCGACACTAACGGGGATTATTCTTTAGGAATAGTTGCTACTAATGGAATAAACACTAATAAAAAAGAGCTTACTTTGCACGTTGAAGCAAATCCACTTGACCAAGGTTTCGTTTTTGGTTTATTCGGTTTTAGTATTGCTTTCAATGATTTTATGCAAGCAGGCGTATTAGCAATCTTTTTAATTCTTTTACTATATTTAGTTATTATTGGATTTGCTAGTGTTTCAAAATCCAGCTCTTTCGAACAAAGTGAGCCGTGGATGGAGGATTATTAGTTTTTTTAATCGTAATTTTTAGTTTTTTAAAAGGGGGAATTTAAATGAGTGTGTGGAAAAATAATAATTTTGTAAAAATATTTGGGCTGATGTTCGCAATAATGATTCTTGCTATCCCCACTTATGCTGTTACAATAACAGGTAATTCTTCTTTTACTGGTTGTCAATGCGACACGATGAAAGAAACTTTCCGTGTGTGTGCAGGAAACGCAGGAACTTATTATTTTAATGTAGATGGAGAAGGTGCTGAATGGGTTTCAATAGCTCCCAAGAGCGCAACCCTTGCTTCAGGTGAATGTACGGATTTGTATTTTTTCTTAACTCCAAAATGTTTTGCTAATTCTGGGCAATATACATTCAATATTAATGTTAATGGAACAGAACAAGCTTCAAGACAAATAACTTTGAATCTTAACCAATGCCACACACTTGAATTAAGTGTTTCTCCACAATCCGTAACCGCAAACCCTTGTGAAGAAAAAACAGTTACTGCTACAGTAAGAAACACAGGAAGATTTCGTGATGAATTTGTTTTCACGGAAAGTGGTTTGCCTGCTGGTTGGTTAAATTTCCCTTCTTCAAATTTTGTGTTAAATTCTGGTGAGAGCCAATCTTTTGATTTGAAATTAAATTCTGATTGTTTTGCTGAACCAAAAAATTATTCTTTTTCTTTGAAAGCATCAAACACTTTGACGAATGCTTCACAAGAAAAATCACTTTCTTTAAAAGTTAATCCATTCGATTCATTTGGACTTGAAGGGGTCTCAAAAATTCAATCGAGTCCAACGTATTTTGAGTCTTGCGCTGAATTCGGACGCGACTATAATGTTACTTTAAAGAATAATTCTCAATACTCTGATGATTTTGTGGTTTTTTTTGAGGGCCCAAGTTTTGTTAGTGTTATTTCTCCAAGCGACGGAAAGATAAATATTCCTGCAGGAGAATCAAAAATAATTACTTTCAACATTTCTCAAGTAGTAATGGATGAAAATTTTTCTAACCTTGATAAGAATTTCACTCTAACTCTTTATTCTGAAAACTATAAAAAATATGTTTCAGTTTATGGTTTTGCCCAAGTAATTGATTGCTTTGGTTTAGGGATTTCTAGAGTAGAATCAACTAGTGATTCTTGTACAGGTAATATTAAACAAAAATATTCAGTAAAGAATACTAGTGTAGAAGCACTTGATGTTAATGTTTCTGTTGAAGGAGCAATTGTTTCTAACCAAACAATTAATGTTCCTGCAAAATCAAGCAAAGATGTTGAATTCGAATTTAATTATCCTGTTGCTCAAACAGAATTAATCAAAGTTACTGCAACTGCTCGTGATTTGGTAGCTACTATTGATTACAATTTGTTAATAGAAAATTGCATTACTTTTGATGCAACTGCAGTAAACCAACTTGATGTTAATTGT
>CAYLWD010000017.1:0-11851 GCA_964387305.1 uncultured archaeon | reverse complement strand
TAGTTGGAATACTAAATATTCCTTTCATGTATGCGAATAGGCACATAATGTATGCCAAAAAGATTTTTTGATGAAACAAAAAATTATTGTTTATCTTCGTACTTCGAATCATACTTTTCTTTATCATCAATCAAGTCAGCGGTTTTCCAATCATCAGCCCATTTTTCTACATCATAAATTTTTACATTACCTTCCTCATCATTTCCAACAAATTTTTTAATACCTGAATTAATCATTGTTTTTTTGCACCAAAAACAGGGAAGAGCATTCACTAATTTGTCTCCATCCGGAGAACGTTTAGCAAAATAAAGATACATTGTTCCGCCAAGAATAGATACTCCTGCACGAGCCGCACCAATAATTGCGTTTTGTTCAGCATGAACCGAACGACACAATTCGTAGCGTTGCCCGGAAGGAATTCCTAGTTCGCGACGCAAACAATTTCCTCGTTCAAAACAATCCTTTGTTCCGCGCGGAGCACCAATATAACCGGTAGCAACAATTTGGTCATCACGAACAATAACTGCTCCGCCCTTTGCGGACATACAAGTACAGCGTTGAGCAACCCCCTTAGCAATATTCAAATAATACTCGTCCTTACTCGGCCTATATGATTCAACCATAAAAATCACCTACAAAAATCAATTAAACAATCATTAATTCTTCTAATAATAAATCAATTTTTTTACTCAATTCTTCTAAAGAACCATTATTATCAATTCTGTGAGAAGCCATTTTAATGCAAGCAAGTAATTGTTGCTTTGATGGATCAGTGCTCGTTAACTCTAATTCTTCTTTTTTCTTGAATTCATCAAAACTTACTACATCGCCGTGAGCATTAGAATCGTTCTTTACTCGAAGAATTGTTCTATCATACCTAACGTTTTGTTCAGCAAAAACTTCTATAATAAATCCTCTCTTGGATTTAATCAACTCGGCTTCGGAAGGGTTCCTAACAGAAGTTATTATGAAATTAGATTCGGGAGAATAATTTTCTAGTGCGCGCTTTGCCCAATAATCAGCACCAAATTCTTTTCGCTTCTCATTACCCAAATTAATCATTTCGGTTCTATTCAAAAAATCTTTTCCTAAGCGCTTTAATTCATCGCGAATTTCTTGTCCCAAATCCTTGTGCAAAAAATTATGTTTTTTTATTAAATAATGGGCAACAGAATCCTTGCCGGAGCCATTCAAACCAACTATCCCTAGAAGCATTTCAACACCTAAAAAAACATTGTTAGAAGAAATTAAAAAGGAATTGAACCAACCAAAACATTTATTCTCTTAATTCAACATCAGCAATCCCTTTTGTTTTAGAAAGAATTTCTTTTATTTCTTTTGAACGCATTGGTTTTAGCCTGCGAGAAGAAACATTAAGGGCTTTCTTTGGTTGAAAGTTTTGCAAAAAAAGTTTTTCTCCGTGAACAAGTTCAGCAACTTGGACAATATCTTCAACAGAAAGTTTGGGGTAAAGGGTGGTTCTGAACTCATGAGGAATTTTTGATTTTTTTATTAAATTAATTGATTCAACTATTTTTTGCGAAGAAATTTTTGAAGCAGTTATTTGAGGATATTTTTCTAGAGGAGCTTTAACATCCATTGCAACATAATCCACTAAGTTCTTTGAAAAAGCTTTTTCTAACACCTCAGGTTTTGTTCCATTAGAATCAAGTTTTATTTTATACCCCCGAGCCTTTATTTTTTCCATAAAAGGAATTATTCCGGGAGACATTGTTGGTTCACCGCCAGTAATTACTACTCCGTCAAGCATTTTTTTATTTTTTTCTAAGAACACAAAAAAATCTTTTTCCTCAAATAAAGCACGCTTATTTTTTTTAAAATTCTTGTAAGATAATAATTCTTTATTATAACAATACACGCAACGAAAATTACAATTCACTAGGAAAACAATGCAAGCAACTTTACCGGGAAAATCCGTTAGAGTTAATTTTTGTAGAGCTCCAATAAACATTTAACACACCAAACTATTTTACTATTCAAAAAAAAGAAAAAAATAAACTGAGAAGTTTCTCAGCAAGTGCAACAACAATAAATTTAACAATTGCAACTTGCTTTAGAAACTTTTGTTTGCCCGTTATCAAATTTGTGTCTATCATAGAATTCTGCTTGCTTACTATCATTCCACTGACTCACAGGACGAATATAGCCAACCACTCTCGAATAGACTTCACATTTCGTTTTAACCATTGTATCACCTCAACCCTCTAAAAAAACTTAAAAAAATAAAATACTCCGTACTCAATTTATTATACAATAAATTATTCTTGCTCGCACACAGGACAATACTCGTGTTCTCCCTTTAAGTAACCATGAATTGGACAAATACTGAAACTTGGTGTTAGAGAAAAATAAGGCATCTTGTAGTTCGCAGAAATTTTTCTAACCATATTCTTAGTAGCTTCTTTTGATGGGAGTTTTTCTCCTAAGAAAACGTGGAAAACTGTTCCGCCAGTGTAGAGTGTTTGTAAAGAATCTTGTAAATCCATTGTTTCAAATAAATCTAACTTAAAATTTACTGGCATTTGTGTAGAATTAGTGTAGTACGGCGCGGTATTTGATTCTTTAAAGTGTTTTTCGTTAGCAACAATTATTTCGGGATACTGTTTTTTATCAGCCCACGCAAATCGCCTCGAGGTTCCTTCACCAGGAGTTGCTTCTAAATTAAAAATATCTCCAGTTTCATTTTGATACTCTTGGAGTTTGTCGCGCATAAAATTCAATACCTTAACAGCAAACGCGTGCCCTTCTTTTGTTGTAATATCTTTTTGGATAAAATTAATTAAGGATTCATTCATTCCAAGTAAACCAATTGTAGAAAAATGATTAACCCAATAGCCACCTGTTTGTTCTTTTATTCCGCGCAAATAATAAGTTGCGTAAGGGTACAATCCTTGTTCAGATAATCGTTCAATGGTTTTTCTTTTAATTACAAGAGAATTCTTTGCTAAATCCATTAAGTGTCCTAATCTATCAAAATATTCTTGTTCGTTTTTCGCAAGGAAACCTATTCGGGGAAGATTTATTGTTACTACTCCGATTGAACCGGTTAGGGGATTAGCTCCAAATAGTCCTCCGCCACGCTTATTCAACTCGCGGTTGTCGAGACGAAGTCGGCAACAATTGTGAGTTATTGTTCCAAGCGAGTGAACAAAATTGTGATTCTCTTCTAATTCAACATCATAAAAAGTTTCAATATTTTCATAATCTTTTATTTCAGAAACTTTAGTGACATAAATATTACTGTTTAAAAGTTTGTTTGAAAGCTCTGTTTCTGCACCATACTTTAACAAAGTTGCTTGCCCAACCATTCTTTTTTTATTTAATCCGGGGACAACATAAGTTGATTTAGCTAAAAATCCAGGAACCAACTCATAAATACAATTAACTGTTTGCACTAATTGGTTTTTTGAAGATTTTTTGTGCTGAAGATAAATCGATTGACTATTTTCTTTTTCATTAAAAACTGTTGGAGTACCAATTAGAGAATAAAGTAAAGTTAAGTCCCTACTCAGCATTGAATCATTTATGTGAATCTCTTTACGCTTTGCATAACCATCGCCAAGGAAAAATCCGTCAAGAAATGATTCAATAACTTTTTTTGGGGAATTAAACAAAACGTTTGGTAAACGCCCGTGCTTTTTGAAACCACTAGAATAGAATAATTCAGCAAGCGCGGATTTGTAAACATAAAGATAATAAGAATTGTATCGCTGATCTTTTTTTTCTTTCGGAGAATAACTAAATAATTCTTTTATTAATGAACGAGCTTTTTCTATTGTAGAAGCGCTCTTTGGATTAAATGTTAATTGAATTCCTCGGAGTTTTGATTTTCCCGTGGAATAAATATAATTACCGTCGGCAGTAAAAAAGCCCAATAAAAAAGCAAGTTTTTCGTCAAAATCAAAACCCCCTATTTTTTGGGTATTGGAAGATAACGAGTCCTCAGCACTCTTTAAACTAACCATATAATCCCCAAGCGCAACATCTGAAGCAAATTTTTCTTTTAATCCTTCTTGGGCCATTACTAAGATGGGGTGGTTAGTAGAATATTTTGCGTATTTGCCGTCAGTGGTTTTAATGAAACGCATTCCTTGTTTTTCCACTTTCAAAAAGTTTTTTACACTAACCCATTTTGTTTTATAATTCTTATCAATAGAAAGTGCTTTAATGTTGTAATTACATTCAGTCCAACCCTCAGAACCAAATGTTTCAACTAATTCTCGCATTGTTGTTCGTTCAATTTGTTCATTAATTTTTACAATAATTTCTTCATCACCATGAAGACACATACTGCGAGCATCCTCTGGGCTCATATCAGAATTAACATAATTAGAAAAGTAAGGTATTCCGTACTTTGCAGTCATTTCCCAAAGAGAATCATATTTTGGCGAATCCCAATCAAAATCTTTAGTAATATTATAAGTTGGAATTGGAAAAGTAAATGGCCTACCATTAGCATCTCCTTCAGTCATTACCTCACAAAAAACTTCGTTGAATAAATCCATTTCTTTTTGGAAATCACCATAAGTTGCTTCCATTGGTTTTCCACCAATAATTACTGGTTCATTAGCAAAGTGAGAAGGGACTTTCAAATCCATTGTAATATTTGTGAATGGATTCTGGAAACCCACTCGAGTAGGGACAGCAGTGTTGAAGATGAATGACTGGATGCATTGCTTTACTTCATTACGATTAAGATTATCATAACGAATAAATGGAGCAAGGAGGGTATCAAAATTTGAGAATGCTTGTGCACCCGCAGCTTCTCCTTGGAGAGTATAAAAGAAATTAACTACTTGTCCGAGTGCTGAACGAAAATGATTAGCTGGTTTTGAAGAAACTTTTCCTTTTACCCCAGTGAATCCCTCAAATAATAATTGTTTCAAATCCCAACCAACACAATAAACTGCAAGAACGTCCAAATCGTGAATATGGAAAGCAGCTGACTTGTGTGCCTCGGCTATTTCGAAAGGATAAATTCTTCCGAGCCAATAATTAGAAACAATTCGCCCAGAGATTTGAAAATTCATTCCTTGCAAGGAGTAAGCCATGTTGCTATTCTCTCGAACACGCCAATCTTCTTGAGAAACGTATTGATTAATTATTTCAAAATTAGAAACCATGTCCTCGGTTTTTCGCAAGAGTTCGCGTTGATGTCTGTAAAGAATGTAAGCCTTTGCTGTTTTGTCGTGCCCCTCTTTAATTAAAACAGTTTCAACAATATCTTGGATATCTTCAACAGAAGGAATATTTTCTTTAAATCGTTCATTAATTATTGTAATAATTGACTTGGTAATTGAATTTACTTTGTATCTATCTGTCCCACCAACACTCTGAACCGCTTTCCAAATAGCTTCCTCTATTTTTGCTGAATCAAATTTAACCCTAGAGCCATCACGCTTAGTAACAAATTCAACCATACAAACCCACACAGACTAATTATCAAACCCACAAAAACTAATTATTAATTATTTAAAAAAAAATTTAATTACACTCAAAAAAAATTTTATTTTTTCGAAGGAGAAAGAGTAAAGTTCCGGTTATTTAAAAACCTTACCTACAGTAGCTACATAAAACAAAATTCGAACCAACAAAACCCCACAAACCTTAGAAAAACCGAATAATTTCCAATAAAATGCGAAATTGAGTTTGGAAAGCACCTTAATTAAAGAGAAAAAAGTTTGGAATTGATTTTAATTTCTTTTAGAAAAAATTATTTAAAAAGTTTTTGAAAAAAAAGTTACAAAATAAAGTTCAAACCAACTATTTGTAGAACTCGAACGCTTTACAAAATTCTTTTACATTCAATTTTATTTGAGCTAATTTTGAATCATCTGCGCGCGCTTGGAGGGATTGGTGGATGAATTCAGCTACTTGCTTCATCTCGGATTCCTTCATTCCGCGAGTAGTTAAAACAGGAGTACCAATTCTAATTCCTGAGGGGTCCCACGGAGAACCAGTTTCGAAAGGAATAGTATTCTTGTTACAATAAATACCTGCTTTCTCGAGGGCTTTTTCTGCATCAATACCAGAAATACCTGATTTTCTGACATCAACCAATAAGAGGTGATTATCAGTGCCACCCGAAACAATGCGATAACCGTATTCTGATAGTGATAATGCGAGTTGCTTTGCATTCTTTACAATTTGTTTCGCGTAAACAGTGAATTCAGGTTTTAGTGCTTCACCGAAAGCAACTGCTTTAGCTGCATTCGTGTGGTTGTGTGGCCCGCCCTGCAAACCAGGAAAAACTGCTTTATCAATTTTTTCTGAAAACTCTTTTTTGCACATAATCATTGCCCCGCGAGGACCACGAAGAGTCTTGTGAGTAGTTGTAGTTACGACATCAAAAAAAGGGGTTGGGTTCTCGTGCACACCCGTTGCACACAAACCAGCAATGTGAGAAATATCTGCCATACAAAAAGCACCAACATCGTCACAAATTTCTCGAAACCTTTTAAAATCAATTATGCGTGGGTAAGCAGTGTAACCAGAAATAATTAGTTTTGGTTTCTCTTCACGTGCTTGTTTGAGTATCGCATCATAATCAAGGGTCTCGGTTTCTTTATCAACACCATATTGAACAAAATTATAAGTTTTTCCAGAAAAATTTACTTTGTGCCCGTGAGTTAAGTGCCCACCCTCAGTTAATTTCAAACCCATTGCTTTGTCCCCTGGTTTTAGGAATGCGGAGTAAGCAGCCATATTTGCTGGCGAACCAGAAAGAGATTGAACATTAACGTGCTCTGCATCAAATAATTGTTTTGCGCGTTCAATTGCCAAGGATTCGATTTTATCAATTACTTCGTTGCCCCCATAATAGCGTTTACCAGGATAGCCTTCGGAATACTTATTATTAGGATAAGAGCCAAGGGCTTCGAGAACAGCTCTAGAAACAAGGTTCTCACTAGGAATTAATTCGATTCCCTCCATCTCGCGTTGTTCTTCTGCTAAAATAAATTCGCGAACAATGGGGTCCGACTTCTTTAATTCAGAAAAATCTTTATCCATAAAACACACAAATCAATTAAATTAACAAAATAAGTAATTAAAAATTTATAAAATGATTGTTGAAACAATATAACTAAGTTGATACATAATGAATTTCAGAATTGCAGTAAAAGGATTTATTATTCGAGAAGGGAAATTGCTTTTAGTTAAGCGAAGAAGTAATGATGTTCAAACACCAAGTATTTGGGAAATTCCTGGGGGTAGATTAGAATTAGGAGAAAATCCTTTCGAGGGTTTAAAGAGAGAAGTGAAAGAAGAAACTAATCTTGATGTGATTGTTGGTGTTCCGTTAGGCGTAAAGCATTTCACTAGGAAAGATGAGCAAACAATTACAATGATAATATTTTTGTGCGAAGCTGGGGGCGGAGAAGTAAAACTAAGCGAAGAACACACGGATTACAAATGGGTTGAAATGGAGAAAGCGAGGGAAGAAATTGACGAATTTTTTGTAAAAGAAGTTGATGCTTACTTGAAGCTAAAGAAATAGAGTGAATAAAAAATCAATTAAAAATAATTTAACCTACTTATAAATCATGCCGGCAAGGAAGCTCCAAAAAGAAGTTAAATTAGAAAACCACAAAACTAATACTAAACCAAACGGTAATGAATTGGTAATTCAATAGTAGTGAAAAGCTTTAAATGACTTTCTGGAGTGAATATTATGATGGTTGAATGGAGCATTCATGCTAAACAAAGATTTTTTGAAAGAAGCCTTATGCATGGAATAAATTACGGGGATGTTGAAAAAAACGTCCTTGAACAAAAAGTAAAACAAATGCAAAAAGAAGGAAAAATAAAAACAATATTTTGCATCGAAGATAAATTTTTTACAGTAATAAAAGCAGAAAACAGAAATTCTCTTGGAGTAATAAGCATTTGGGAATCGAACGAAGAAGAGGTGAACTTATGGAAAAAAAAGAAATAAATTGTGCATTTTGCGGAGGAAAAGGAGAATTAAAATTTGAAGACTTTCCACTACTTAATGGAAAAATTATTCTAAAAGAAGAGCCCCATTATAAATGCAAGAAATGCGGAAAAAAATTTGTTACCGGAGAACAAATGAGGGAAACTGAAAAAAAATTGAATACTTTTTCAATGAAGCGCCCAGTAATCGCAACAGGAAGAAGTTTGGCTATAACCATTCCAAGCGATTTAGTTGAATATTATTCCATAAAAAAAGGGACAACTATTCAAATAATCCCTGAAAGTAGGAACACAATAAAATTAGTTTTGTCATAAACAAAAATTAATACAATATTCTTTACTAACAAACAATTTGTTTTATAAAATCAAACCCCTTATTTTTAGTGTGTTGGGTTTGGGTAAAAGAAAAATTATTCTACTAGATGAATTGCTCAAAGAAGTTGCTCTAGAAAATAAAATTCAATTAAACTCAAGTGGAGAAGGGCTTGGAGAAGCACGAGGAATGATTATTGCTAGGCTTAGTCAAAGCGCAAAGCCATTCAAAGAAATAATAAAAGAAATTCTTGGTAACAATGGATTGAATAAAGAAAAAATAATGGATTTCCACAAGAGAATAACTCTTGGTTGGGGACACCATTCAATAGAACAACATACGAGTGCGAGCGTTGCTTTTGAGAACCTAACAATAATTGCTACTAACAAGTACTTTGAAAATAAGAGGTTAGCCGCTTACTTGGAGCGGAGCACAAGGTACCAAGATTTTTCTGAACCAAGTTATTATGTGCCGAAAGAATTAGATGAAAAAGAAAGAGAAGAATTGAAGAAAGAATATATTGAAGCAATTAATTACTTGTTTGCAACCTACCACAAAATTCTTCCGAGCATAGAAAAAGAAATTTGGAAGAGTTATGCGGAGCGAGGAATTATTGAAAAAGAAATTAACATAAAAAAGAAAGCATTTGATTGCGCAAGGTACTTGCTTCCGTGCAGTACTTACACTAATTTTGGAATGACTGCAAACTCACAAACATTTCGGGCACTAATACACGATTTGAAGAGCATTAAAAATGCTGAACTCAATGAGAGTGCAGAAGAATTACAAAAAGAGTTGAGCAAAGTTTTTCCAGCACTAATGAGTCAAGAGGTTTGTTGTATTGATGAGGAAAGAGAAGAGCACCGGAACAAGAAAGAAAAAATTAGGGCAATTAATGTAGCACAAGAAGCGCAAAAAGAAATTGAAAAAATTGTTATTGGAAATTACGAGTTCAAGAACATTCAAAACAAAGTTGATTTAATTGATTACACACAAAACGCGGAGCAACTAATTTGTTTAGAATATTTAGTGAAAGAAGGGTTTGATGCTGAATTAAGCGGAGGAAGAGTTTTACTAAACGGAAAAGAATTAAGTGAATCAGAGTCAGAAAATATTTTAGAAAAAGTTTTTAGGTATAATACAATAGAAGAAAAACCGCATCGTGCAGCAGAACTAGCAAATTATTATTTTGAAACAATATTGGATTTTGGTGCAGGACGAGATGTTCATAGGAATAGAATGCTAACTTGGATTGATTCTTTGGTTAGCCCCGAATTTGGTTTTGCTATCCCTTATTATCTTAATGAAGAATCAAACAAAGAATATTTGGGTGCATTAAAAAAAGCGTTCGAGTGTTGGGTAAAATTAGTTGAACAAGGAATTGGAAAAGAAATTGCGCAATATGTTTTACCGTTAGGAACTAATTACAAAGTTTTTTACAATCTAAATGCAAAAGAATTGTACCACGTTGCGAAAACTAGGACAGCAAAGTCAGCGCATTATTCTTATAGAGAATATGTTCACAAAATGGTTGAGCTAGTAAAAGAAAAACAACCAAGAATTGGGAACAAAATAAAGGATTATTTTGAAAAAGAAGTATAATCTAAATATTTGAAAAAAGAGATATAATTTCGATAAGAATCAACCACAAAAACCAAAGCAATTTAAACGATTGGACACATTGATTATTAAATGGCCGTTCCTTTTGTACGCAGACCTATTTTAACTGGTTTTCTTAGACGTGGAAGACGAAGAATCAATAAAAAAGTTTCAGCAACATTTAATGCGAAACAAAGGCTGTTAGCCGCACAAAAAAAAAGCAGGAAAACAATAAAAAAATATGGTGTTGTTAGGGCAGAACTAGAAAAATGTTTTCCAAAACGAGTCATACTAAGTGAAGAATGGACAAGGGTCAACAAAAGTGGATTATCGGAAGAAGAAACAAAAAAACTTGTTGAAGCAATTACAAAAAGAAACGAGGCTTATAAAAAAAAGGAACTAGAAAAAAGCGAATATGAAAATCAGGATAGACAACATATTAGAACAAAAAACAAACTTGCTAAAGCAGTAAAGGGAAGAAAAAAATTTGTTGGAAGATATTTGGCAGCTAGAATTACGGAACCCAGAGCACTAGAAAGAATTAGAAGAATAAGGGCACTTAGAAAAAAGAACAAAAACTAATTAAATTTAGAAAAAGTCGCCGGCACGAAACCCGGTTAAGCATTTATAAACTATCTAATAATAATTATCTTGGTTTTCAGCGCAAAGTTCCACGCATAGCCAATGAAGGGGTTCGAAAAGCGCTTCGAAAAAGGAGATGATTTTATGGCGAAGAAGATTGAAACAATAGAAGATTTACCTGGGATTGGGGAAACTGCTTCAAAAAAACTTAACGAAGCGGGATATAGAAGCATTGAAGCAATTGCTGTTGCAAGCCCAATGGAACTAAAAGAAATTGCCGGACTAGGAGATGGGACTGCCGAGAAAGCAATCAAAGCTGCTCGAGATACTTTAGAAATGGGTTTTGAGAGTGCAGATATACTCGCAGAAAAAAGAAAACTCGTTGGAAGAATAACAACCGGTTCAACCGAATTAGATGCACTAATTGGTGGTGGAGTAGAAACCCAAAGTATTACCGAGGTTTACGGAAAAATGGCTTCAGGAAAAAGTCAGTGGTGTTTCCAAACAGCAGTAACAGTACAATTACCAATAGAACAAGGTGGATTAGGTGGAGCGTGTCTTTATATTGATTCAGAAAATTCTTTTAGGCCCGAAAGAATAGAACAAATAGCAAAAAAACAAGGATTGGACCCACAAGAAGTTTTAAAAAATATTTTTGTTGCACGCGCATACAATGCGGACCACCAAATGCTTTTAGCAGAAAAAGCGGGAGAAATGATTAAAGAAAAAAATATTAAATTAGTTATAGTTGATTCACTGACAGCACAATTCAGAGCAGAATATGTTGGAAGAGGAACCCTTGCAGAGCGACAACAAAAACTAAACAAACACTTAAGAGTATTACAAAAATTAGCTGAATTCAATAATGTTGTATTATTAGTAACTAACCAAGTAATGGAGAACCCAGGAATAATGTTTGGTGACCCAACTTCCCCAATTGGTGGAAACGTTGTTGGACACGCAAGCAAAACCAGATTATATTTAAGAAAAAGCAAGGACGACAAACGAATAGCAAAATTAGTTGATTCCCCGAGTTTACCCGACGGAGAAGCGATTTACAGGATAACTGAAAATGGGATTGAGGACATGGACTAAAAAAAAATAAAGCACCGCTAAAGGTGGTGCGCTAACAAAAATTTTTGGAGTTGGTGTGAATGGTAAAAATTGTAATTAGTGCTTACGAAACATTCCCTATAATGGATTTCAAGGAATTCGCTCAAACAGAAGCATCGTAGAAATAAAAAAACAAATTAGTATTTGTTCTTATACTTTGCTTCAAAATCTTTTTTGAATTTCTCAAAAGAATTCTCTTTTATTGAAGAACGGATTTGCTTCATTAAATTAGCAATAAAATAAATGTTGTGAAAAGAAAGTAGCATCAAACCATTTTGTTCATTTGTT
>CAYLWD010000016.1:0-11869 GCA_964387305.1 uncultured archaeon | reverse complement strand
TTTTATAATGTAATTTATTCTAATGGACAAAGAGGAAGGGCTTTTGAAGCACTCAAAATGAGGGGAGAATCCATTGAAAGAAAAATTGTTGAAATGGAGATACTCTCAAAAAAAGGGATTATAATTTATCCTGATAAAATTCTGAAAGGAAAATACACTCTAACTTAATTTGTTCAATTCCGGGTTAAAAAACGCTTTTTCTTGGACAGGTTTTGGATTAATTTTTTCAGTTTTGTTTATATTGTTTGCTTGCACTAATTATTTTAGTGATTTTTTTGGGTTGGAAGAGTGTTGGGAAACATAAGCCAATAAAAGCCATTACTAAGGGGACTAGGCTCTCTAGGAAGGCAAAGATAGAAGCTTCGTGGATTGAAAAAGAAGGACATCCTAACGGAATAAGGCACACTGAGCAAAGATTATTACTGAGAGCAAAGCTGGGCAAGGTTGTTGCTTTGCGCTTGAATTACAAGAATGCTTTGCGTGTTGTTAAAGCAATTAACTCTATTCGCGGAAAAAAATTAACTTCAAAACAAGTTGCTTTTATTTCTGAGCTTGAAACAAAACTTTCTCATCCAAAAAACGTTCACGCAAAAGGAGAAGTATACATAAGCGTTGAGGAGGTTGCCTCCGCATTCAAATTATTGAAGCAATTGGATCCAGTTTTAGCTAATAGGGTTTTGAAGAATATTGGAAGATAACGGCAAAACTCCTTCGCTATTATTATAAGCATTCTTTATTTTCTTTCTTAAATGAAAGTATTTTTTCCTTATAGACTGGTTCGTGATGAACAAGCACTTTTAATGAATGATTTTGCTGATTGTTTAAAGAGTGGAAAAGTTTTAGTGGCGCAGGCCCCCACGGGTTTGGGTAAAACAATTTCTGGCTTGGCTCCCGCAATTTCTTTTGCTCGAGAAAATAAAAAGAAAATATTTTTTCTTACACCAAAGAGTTCCCAGCACCAAATTGTTATCGAAACTGTTAGGCTAATTAATTCTCACTTTGGACTCAATATTAAAGCAATTGATTTTGTTGGGAAAAGGCAAATGTGTTTAGAGCCTTTTGTCAAGCACATTGCTCACGGGTTTTATGAAGCGTGTGAATCAAAAAAAGATTCTAATTCTTGCTTTTTTTATTCAAATACTTTTGGAAAGAATCCTGCTTCAAAAACAAAAATAAAACAAAAACGAGCAATTGTAGAATCCCACTTTAATAATAGTTTCTCAAAAATGAAGGAAAAATGCGAGGATAATCATCTTTGTCCTTACGAGATTGCTTTAGAAATGTCTAAACACGCGGACATAATTGTTTGTGATTACGCGCATTTATTTAATCCAGAGATAAGGGAAAAGATTCTCTCAAAATCAGGGATTGCTTTGAGTGATTGTATTGTTATAGTAGATGAAGCACACAATTTGCCTCATCGTTTACGAGATATTCAATCCTCTACATTATCAATTGATGCGCTTGAAAAAGCGGGGAAAGAAGCACGGAGCATTGGTTCTTTTGAAGTAGAATCTTTGATAAAAGATTTGGGGAAAGAAATTGTTTCTTTTGGAAAAAAACTTTCTTTTAATATTAAAGAGGCTTCTCTTTCAGTTGATGAACTTTCTCACATTAGGGCATTGTTCAAGGGAAACGAGGGCACGGTGTATGATGCTTCTTTGAAGTACATGACTAAGTACAAAACCGAAGCGTGTTTTCTTTTATCGGTTTGGGAATTTATGCATTCAATTAGTGTCCATAATGAGGATGTTTTGTTTGCGATTGAAAGGAAACAATCTTTGAGGCTAGGTTATTATCCAATGGATATTGAGGTGGGTGCGGGCAAATTGCTTAACTCAGTTCATTCTGGATTATTAATGTCTGGCACAATGCTTCCACTAGAAATGTATAGCGATGTACTTGGAATAAGAAAAGCTGTTTTGAAAGAGTACCAAAGTCCTTTCCCCAAAGAGAATAGGGTTAATTTGTTGGTGAAAGGAGCGACAACAAAGTATTCTTCGCGCGGAGAAAAGCAGTTCTCTTTCCTTGCTAATAATATTGAGAGAATTGCTTCAAAGGTTCCGGGCAATATTGTAGTTTTTTTTCCGTCGTTTGATTTACTTGAAACAATTTCAAAAAAAATTTCGCTGAACAAAAAAGTTTTTACCCAAAAACAAGAAATGAATAATGAAGATAAACGCAAAATCTTGGACAATTTTAAGGATAACACCACGATTGGAGGAAATATTTTGTTTGCAGTTAGTGGGGGTAGTTTAGCTGAGGGAATTGATTTTCCAGGGGATAATTTGCTTTGTGCTATTATAGTTGGTTTTCCTTTTGCGCGTACAAGTATCCATTCTAATGCCCTAATTACTCATTATGAAAAACGATTCAAGAAGGGCTTCGAGTATGGTTATTCTTCTCCTGCTATGAATAAGGCTTTGCAGGCCGCTGGGCGAGTTATTAGGAGCGAAAAAGAGAGGGGGGTTTGTGTTTTTCTTGACGAGAGGTTTGGTGAGAGCCAGTACACAAAGTTTTTTCCAAAAGGATTTGTGCTAAAAGAAACTATTACTCCGGAGAAAGAAACTCAAGAATTTTTTTTGGAAAAGTAATTCATCCTCTGGGTTCTTTTAATCTTTTTTCACCGATTCTGAGTTGCTTGTAAAATTCCATCAAAAGAAATTCGTTGCTTGCTTGGGGGTATTTTTCTTTAATTAGTTGCATAAGTTTTTGCGCTCTGAGTGTGTTGAAATTTGGTTTGGGTTTTTGTGTTCCTTTAGTGGCTTGCTCTTTTTCGGCTTGTGCATCGCAGAGGATATTCTTGCGTGCTAAAGAAAGTTTTCTCGTAGCCATGATAGATTAATACGTTTAGGATTAATAATACTTTTTGGGTTGTTTGGTTATTTTTTTCTCTTAGCTTCTGTTAGAATTGTTTTTATTCTCCTAGGCTATTATTTACTCTATGATTAAACGTAATCCTCCAAAGAAACTTTCTTCTGGTAAAATTCAAGCTAGGAAGAAACTTTCTCGTGCTAGGGAAGGAATTAACCGGAAGCCAGTGAATTTCCAGGATTTTATGCAAGCAGGGTATTACAAAAAAATTGCTCTTGCTGAAAAGAGGGCTGAGAAATTAGTGGCTAAAGGAAAACCTGTTGAGGCTTTTTCTTTAATGATTTCATTAGCTATTCGAATGCGGAGTCATAATTATTTTTTGGGTGAAGCCAAGTATTTAGAGAAAGCAGCTAATTCAATTGCTTCAAAGAATCATTACGAAGCAGGAAAAACCTATCAACAAGCAGCACGCACTTGGCTTAGTTCTAGCCACCCTTTGCGTACACGCGAAGCTGTTAGGCTTTTTGATAAAGCGAATGGGGAGTTTAACAAGTTAAGGAAAAAATAATTTATTTGAATCAAATAATTAATTAACTATTTGTCGTGAATTTAAGTTTATTTTTGTTTTGTTGCCTTTAACTTATACATAATACTCTTCTTTTAGGAAAAAGACTTTTTCCTTTTTTCCAACTTTTTTTCTTCAAAAATTAGCTTTTTTACACTTTTTTTAGGACACCTTTCTTCCACTACTCTAAAAGGGTCTTCTTTTTGGCGGAATCCTTTTCATCCGTTCTTGGTGTTTTTTGAGTGCTTCTTGGCGCAATTTTTCGTGTTCTCTCTTTTCAGCGAGTTCTTTTAGTATTCTCATTGTTTTGGCTCTTTTGAACCACCCATTTTTTTCGGATTGGGTTAGCCCTTCTGGTAAGTTTTTCAAATCGTTTCACCTGGCTTTTTTGCGTTTCTTTGCCTTTTTGGGCGTCTTTTTCTTTTCTTCTGAATTTAGCCAGCTTAGCACGTCGTTTAGCTGTTTTGTGCTCTCTTCTTTTTGTTCTAAGTACCAAGATTTTTTCCTAATTGCCTTAGGATCGAATTGAATAACTTTTTTCCGCATTTCTTTATTATTGCTTGAACTTGTTTATAACGATTACTACAAAATCTTATACATAATACTTTCTGGGGGTTTTTTGTGCCCCTTTGGTTTTGCTCCACTTTTTTCCCACCTCACACACCAACCCTTCCAATACTCGTTTTTTGTGGGCACTTTTGGATTTTTTTCGAAATATTGTGAATGTATTTCACAGCATAATCGTGTTTATCCTGCAAAGGGGCTTAATAAAGGGTGGTGAGTGGAAGAAGGAATGGGGGGAAAATGGGCTAAAGTGGGTAGAAACGGCGAAATGAATGGTTTGGGCGCGAAGCAAGGTTTTTGAAGTGAGGGGAAAAAGCTGTATTTTGAAGAAATGAATCAAATCCAAATAATGTTTGTGGGGAATTGATTGTTTGGTGAAGAAGGGAGGGTTGATTGTTATGTATAAATTTGATACAATTCAATCATTTTTTGTTTAACTTCTTTTAATTTTTCTGAACTTATTCTGGCTATTTTTTCTGAAAGAATGGCTTTTGAAACAGTTGAAGGGTAATCAACAAGTATTTTGCTCGTGAGTTTTAATTTTCCTTCAATTAAGTCTTTTTGTAGTAATTCGGAATCAAATTTTGAACCAATTTGTGCAGAAGAAATACTCAAAACAATTACGTTTCCAGAATTCTGGTTGTAAGTAGTATTACTAATAACTAGGACTGGCCTTCTTTTTGTTGAAGAAAAATCAGTGAAAACTAGGTTTACTATTACGATGTCGCCTTGGTTAATACTTGAATAATTTGCTTGCATCTTCTCCCTCTTTAGCAAGCTTTTTGTAAGAATAAATCTTTAGAGGGTCCTTTTCTTTCCTTATTTCTTCGAGGTACTTTAATTTCTCTTCAGCTGCGCTACGCATTACTACTGTCCATTTAATTTCAGGGAAACTCTTCATGCGTTTATGCAATTCATTTGAAACTGACAACGTTACATTAACCATTAAACCACCTTATTTACCTTAAATAAGTGAAAAAGGTTTTTTATTCTTTTCTACTTGACTTGCTGATTCAAGAAGTGACTTTTGAGCTTAAATTCTTTTCGAGAGTTGGTTGCCGGTAAATAATGTGGGGGAAATGAATACTTGGTTGTATAAATCAAAGCTTTTTTGTTAGATATGTAATTTTTCTAGGATTTTTTTGTGGCTTGCCAGTAATCTTTGTTTTAAATCTTTCGTAATGGTGGTCGACAGCTCTTTTTAGGGTAAGCAAAATGTTTGTCTTGTATCCGTGAGGGGACTTAAACAAACCCATTTTTCGAGTATTCCAATTAGGGTTTTTGGGGTCAATGCCCACTAATAGCTTTTTTGCGCCGTGTTGTTTTGCTATTCGTTCAGCAAAGGCAAGTGTAGCTGTTAGGAACCTTCCTCCTGCTAGGCTTTTGTTGGATTGGTGAGAATATTTTTTTGAAATATTAACTTTAAATAAATGAAAAGTGTTTCTGACATCGATTGGCACTCCAAAAAAGCGTATTGGTGACGTAACCTTGCGTAGCACGAATGTTCCAACTATTTCTCCTGATTTGTTCTTAACTAGGTAAAGCAATGCTCCTTTTTTCAATAGGCGGTGTAATTCATCTATTTTTTCGTCCTGTGGCTTGCCATAATCAAAATTATTCTTGCTAAACTCAAAAAACTCTTGAACATTTTCTTCAGTTACAGGAACTGCTTGAATAGGAAAACTTTTCATAAACGAATAATTGCTTTGAGATTAATTAAGCTTTCGAATGCGTGATTTGAATTGACTCTAATCTAATTTCTTTATTTTTTTTCAAAGATTTGTCGTTCATTCACCATCATCGCTTAGTGGGACAATCGCTATGATGCTCAATCCGGGCGAGTGGTTGTTGAATTGAAAAAATTAATTTCTTAAAATTTAATTCTTTCCAAATAATTTTTCCACCATATTGTAAAATAAGCGTAATCCTTTTTCTCCAGCATTCGCCCTGATAATTTCATCCCTTAATTTTATTAGTACAAGGTTTATATTCCTCGTTGCCTCACTTTTTAATAGCACAATTCCATAAAAATCTGGCAAACTGGCTACTTCTTTTAAGTCGCTTATTGTTTCAAAATAATTTTCAATTTCTTGCTTACCAATTTCTTTTTTTATGTGTTTTGGCAATTCACCATAAGCCGAACTCAACAAATTTGCTAGTCTGAGATAATCACTTTGCGCTAAAGGCATTTGATTGGCGGCCGAATAACGTATTTCATCCATTGCTTTTGGAATTTCATTTATTCTCAAAAAACGAGTATGGATTGCATTTTTTCTTTCTATACTTATTGGTAATTGTTCAATTATTTTGAATATAATTTTAATTCGGGTCTTATTTTCATGCCCGTTCTGCTCGATTGTTTTTCTAACAACCCTGACCCCTTTTTCAGTTCTATATCCTTCTACAACGCCATCATGAAAAGTTCTTTCTAAATCAATTTTTTGCTGTTGTTTCAGCGGTCGAACAAAATTCCTTCCAATTCTCTGACTCTTTGAAGGTTTGTACCCTAAACGAATAACACGCGCCCTACCAACCAATCAATACCACTAAACAATATGGTTTTTAGGGTTAATATTACTTTCCGCAATTATATTTTCCTCTTAAGATATTTCACGTATTAATGTCCAAGAAAAAGCGTTATTTTTTCACAGCGGTTATTTGGTAGAGTGCATTTGTTTCGCCTATTACTTGCGTCCAAAAAGTTCGAGTGTATTCTGATTTAGTAAAGCCCCTTACTGTAACCGAGAACTTGTTTTCTGAAGCGCTTAATGCTTTCATTGTTCCTTCCAAATGTGCTCCATCTATTGCTATATAGAATTTACCGCCTTTTTTCAATGCTTTGTGTGCTGCTTCAATAACTTTCTGAAAATACTTCCCGTTCCTCAATGACGTTTTATAATTTTCCCGACCTTTTATTATGTCGTATCCGCGCTTAGTATACCAACCAAAAGCTAGGTCCGAACTAATAACATCCACGGTTCCTTTAGGTATTCTCTTCAATCCACTCAAAAAATCTTCATTCAATTGAGTCCATCCCTTTGGGGCACTCTCTGTTCTTTGCTTTTTTTTAATTTTAGGTAATCCACCAATTGGTTTAGCAAAATCTTTTGACTTTTTGCTTATACCAATAAATTGCATTCCCTTGAATCTCTCAGAATAAGCCCTTGTTTTTTGATAATTTGATTCGCCTATTCTGCCCAAACCACTATTACCTAAATGAACTACTACCCGCTTTTTTGTTATGGGGACACGTGGTTTAAAAAAAGGAGTCATACTAATCCATTGTTTTCTTTCTTAAAATAGTTTTGTTTGACTTCAAAGATGAGTGATTTTTTAACACGCGCTTAGGAAAACAATTTTTGCTGAAAATTTGAGCAAACTTTATATACCTTGTTGGCGTTTGTATTATTGGTGAAGAAGAATGGCTCCAGTTGAAAGGCGCGCGCAACCAGTTAGAAAAATTACTGATAATAAGAGAAAAGTTGTTGAGCGCTTCAGAAAATCAGCAATCCAAGATTCTAGGGCATTAAAGGAGATGGTTTCCCGCCTTGAAAAACAAATTGTTAAAGAAAAAGATCCTGCCAAAAAACTTGTCTTAATGGAGCGCTTACAACAATTTGTTGAAGCTAAACAAAGACAAGTTAATTCAATGCGCGAATACCACCGAGGAATGTTAAAATAAATTTTTTATAATTCTTTGAAAAAAAACTTTCCAACTTTTGTTTCCCTTTTATAACCCATTGTTTGTGCAATATTATTATACAATTTTTCCATCCTTTTCCTTATTTTGTCTCTTTTCACTTGAGTAGCTCTTACTTCTTCTTCTCTAATTTCGCGGTATTTTTTACGTAATTCGGTCTGAGGCATTCCCTTATTTTTTTTCAAAAAATCTTCAAAGGTTGTTATTTTTAAATCTGTAATAGCTGGGTGCTGGTACCAATCTAATTGGTGTACATCAACAAACCCTACTTTATCATATCCAAGTGCTTTCGCTTGAGCCTCTATTTCTGCAACCAAAAAATTTGGTGCAGGCATTCCAACAACATTCTCAAAATCCCTCAAATGAGGAGTTATTCCTTTAGTGCCTTGTAGGGCTTCGATATAAACAACCTTTTTTCCATTAGGGTCTCTTCCAAACCCGAGTTTTGCTTCAAATAAGGGTTTGTTACTGTGGCTATTTCTTTTAAGTGTTCTTTCCCCAACCATTATTGCAACACTTATTACTGATTCATAATTTGACTCTTTCAAATCAACTAAAAATGCTCTTTGTCCCTTGTAGAACGAGTGTTTGAATCCGGTAAGAAACCTTCTTCCTATTCCTGAAAAATCTACGTGAGAAGTGCGCGGACAATTTATACGGTCCATTCTTTCCTTAAAGATTTCCTGCCCATAATAATATCTTCTCCTCTTCGCGTTGAGTCGCTCATCAGCCCTTATTACAACTCGCCTTATTTTTGTTTTACCTTTTTCTGCAATTGTTCTTGCTAAACGCGAAATTTTTCTAATCATTTTAATCTCCTCAGCACAAGTTTTTTTGTTGCGTTCGCTCTTTGTTTTTTCAAATCTAATTTGAATTGAGTGTTTCCCCTTAAATCCATTTCTTCTCCACTCACTCTCTCGAATCCTTGCTTTGCCCAAAACTTTTTTGCACGGGGTTCGTGTGCCCATGTTCTTAATTCATTAAATTTTAGTGCATGCAAAAAAGCATTTGCTCTTCCTACTAAAAAAGGCCCAAGTCCTTTTCCTTCGAACCCTTTTCTCAGCGAAGTTTTTCCAACCCACGCATATACTTTTCCTTTTTGTTCATGGAATTCAAAGCTCCTAAATCCAATGATTTTTTTTCCTTGAAGCAAAACAAAGCACGGCCATTCTTTTCTTAATGTTCCGTCAGGAACCGTGTATTGTACTGAAAAACCTGAATTGTTGTAAAGTTCTCTGAGTTCGTGCGGTTTTGCTTTCCTCACCACTAATTTAGTGTTTTCAAAACTTTTTCCCATAATTAACTTCTGTTTCTCTCCTAATTAATACTTTGGGAGCTGATTATTTAATTTTTTTTAACAATTAAATATTAATCCAAAATTGTCCAATAATTGGCGTGATTCATTTCAACCAGCTTTTCTTTACAAAGTATTTTAACTTTCAAAATACTATCTTTTTGCATGTGCCCCGTTATTGTTGGAAAGAAGAATGCGAGAAACTATGCTATTGGGCAAAGAGCTCGCGGGATGCGTATAGCTGTTGACAAAATTGATTCTGCTTTTGCTAAAAGCGTTCCTACAAGAAACCGTGAATTGCGCGCTGCCAGAATTGTTGCTGAACAAGCGCGGCAAACAAAAGCAAAAACTCTGTCACAATTCTCTGAGATTGAAATTGAAGCACTTAGGGGTGCACTAAAAAGGGCAAACCCTGAACAAGTTAAAATGTTCGAACAGAATTCCAAAAACCTTTTTGATACGAGAACTCTTTCGAGGCTCCAAGGTGAAGAATTGGAAAAATATGTTAATGATATTGTTTCTACTTGGCCCAGCGATAAAATTAAACACTGGGTTATGAAACAAGATGAAGTTCTTGTTGCGCTTGATAGACTTGGAGTTTATCGTTCTGCTGAAACAATAATCAATGTACTTGGGTTCCAATCAAATCTAAGAGGAATTAGGATTTATAGAAAATTAAAATAAATTTGATTATTAAGTTTGGTGTGCACATTAGTATTATTTATTTTAATCAATTATTTCTTGTGATTTTTGTATTTGTTTTTCTTTGGGCTGGGTTTTCCTGTTTTGTGGGTTGTGTTTGACTTTGAATGTATTCCGTGTTTTGTTTCGGTTGAATAGTTTTTTGATGTGCTTCTTCCGAATCCTTTTCTTTCTGAATTAAAACTCCTAGTGGTTTCTCTTCCAATAAAACTCCTTCTATTATCTCTTCCACCAAATGTTCCGCCCCTATCTTCTCCATAATTTCTTCCTTGTTCTCCACCAATTCTTCTTTGTTCCCTGAAACTTTCTTTTCCTGAACCAAAATGTTCTCTTCTTGGTGCTACGCCTTCTGCTCTAGGTTTGAATTCTCTTTTCTCTCCATACCCCGCAGAACTATTACCATAATTTTCTCTTCTTGGCGCATAGCTTTTTTCTCCAAACCCATAACTCCTAGTACTTCCACCAAATCTTTTTCTTTCTCCGCCACCATAACTCCGCGTGCTACTTCTACCATAACTTCTTCCAGCGCCAAATCTTCCACCTGTTCTATCCCCGCCATAACTTCTTCCATAATGACTTCTTTGTGGCGAACTATTTGTTCCTGAATAGTGTTCTCTTCTCTCTAAAATAATTCTCTCGAATTGGGGCAAGGATTCTTCCTCAATATTCATTCGCCTAGCAATTTGTGCATATTCTTGTTGGTCATACTCAGTAACTAATGTAACCGCTTCTCCTTTTGCCCCTGCTCTAGCAGTTCTCCCTATTCTGTGAGTATAATCCTCAGCATTATCAGGTACATCGTAATTGTATACGTGTGAAACATTCTTGATGTCAATTCCTCGTGCAGCAACATCAGTCGCAACGAGCACATCAACCATTCCTTCTTTGAATTTACCAACTGCGTGGTGCCTCTTATTTTGGGTTATGTCGCCATGCACTGCTTCTACACTCAATCCTTGTTTCTTAATGTTCCTTGCAATCTTGTCAACTTCTCGCTTCGTTCTACAAAAAACAATTGCCGTTCCGCTTTCTCTTTTCAATAAGTGGATTAGTAAAGAAAATTTGTCTTCTCTCCTCACAATGTATGCTGTTTGTTTCATGAGAGCCTCTTCTACTAACAATTTTTCTTGAATGTGTATTGGGGAATTCAAATATTTGCTTGCAATTTTTTTTGCAGCATTCGGCATTGTTGCACTAAATAGAGTTACTTGTTTTTGTTTTGGAGTTAATTGTAATATTCTATCAACGTCTCGTTCAAAACCCATATCGAACATTCTATCAGCTTCATCCAAAACAACAAACCTAACATTCTGTAAACTAAACCATCTTCTTTGAAGTAAATCTAATAACCTTCCCGGCGTTGCAACAATTATTTCTGAACTATTTGCGCGCTTTACTTGTAAATCAAATCCCACTCCCCCATAAACACTAGCGCTTTTTATTCCCAAATGTTTTCCTAAAGAATTAAGATGTTCTTTTACTTGGTGAGCTAATTCCCTTGTAGGGGTTAGTACCAAAACTTGTCCAACTATTCCAGGAGTAATTTTGTTAATTAAGGGTATTCCGAATGCAGCTGTTTTTCCTGAACCAGTTAATGATTGTCCAATAATATCTTTTCCTGCAAGTATAGCAGGAATACATCTCGCTTGAATACTTGTAGTCTCATCATAACCCATTTCTTTTATGGATTCTAATAATTCTTTTTTTAGTTTTAATTCATTAAATTTCATTACAATCAGTTCTTTTTTAATATTTTTTATTACGCTTGCTAATATACATTATTTGAATGCAAGGATTAATATACGGTGTTTTACTATTGAGTCGCCTATTTTATTAAAATTTGTTAGAAAAATAAAGCGGGGTTCATGCCCTGCGATGATTTTTTGCTTGTTTCTTTAACCACATAGGGTTTCTTTTTTTCGCTAAGTTAGAAAGAAAAGCTTTTGCGGCTCCAACCTTTAACTTTCCATATTTTTCAGGATGCCTCAATATTGCATTTGCTTGTGCTTCTGTCGATACCATCTTTAAACCACCTCTTGTATGCGATATCTGATTATTTGTTTTATATCTGATTATTTGTTTTATATTACTCTTTTGGACTTTTTAAATAAATCTTTTCCAATTTAAGTTAATAATCATTTTTTCAACCCTTATTTTTTTGACAATATTTTATTGTTTTTCGATATTATTAATTCTAACCATAATCATACGGTAAGTAAAGAACCCATCT
>CAYLWD010000015.1:0-12162 GCA_964387305.1 uncultured archaeon | reverse complement strand
TTTCTGGTTTGGGTTTTTTTGTGGAATCAAGGCAATAAAATTCTGAATTAACGGGTTCAGGTATTTTTGTTCCCAACTCTGAATAGAATGCAATTGTCTGTTTGTTCGCCAACAAATTTCCTTTTTTCTTTAACATTATTTCGATTGTTTCAATTCCTTCTTCAATAATAAAAGTATTTTCAAAACTCTCTTCTCCTTGTTGGGCGCTTACAAGCACCTCGTCCCCAACATTAACTCTGAGTACAATTTGTCCAACCGAATCCGTGGTTTGTTCAATCGCTTCCCCATTTACCTCAAAATCTACGCTAAGGTAAGCTAAGGAATTTCCTGCACTATTAGTAAAAATAAATTTGATTTCTTTTTCTCCGGGTTGAGTGCCCCCAAGAATAGAATAAATTCCAAGTGCAATAATTATTGCTAACAAGATTAGTACTACAGCAAAACTTGGGATGAATTTGTCTATTGCGTCAATAACCTTGCCTAGCCCAAGTTTGTCAGTAAGTGCGTACCACTTTTCTTCCCAATTATAGTAAATATCCTCCAAACCCATTTTGAAGCACTTCAATTTTTTTTACAACCCGACTTAAAAAACCGAGTTGCTTGCACAATTATTTATTACAAATTAATTGCTGTAATATTAATGAGTTCTAAGTATTTAAATGAAACGCAGGTACGTTGAAAAAGAAATAAACTTGTTTAAAAGAAATAAATTGTTTAAAAGAAATAAATAAGTCTAACTTTATTTTGCAATACAAGTAGCTTCTTTTGCATCAATATTTAATTGTTCTAAATAAGGTAAAGTATTCCAAAAATAATCGCCAGTATCAAGTACACAAATCTCTTCGTTTTTGATTTTGTCCATTATATCTTGTAGACTCTCAATTGCTTTGGTTGAACTCGCATCAACAGTTACTATTGGTCCTTTCTTTCCGTCAAGTGTTTCAAAGTCAGCACTATCTGCTTGACTAGTTATTTTTAGGATTGTTGATTCTAGTGCTGGAGCGAATATTACTCCGTGCATTGAAACCGTTCCGTATCTTGTAGCATTCGGCCAATTGAATCCGTAACTATTAGTTATTTGTGCAGCTTCTGCTCTTTCTGCAACCCTATCATAATTCATCATTGGTATTCCAAGGAAATCAACACAACCTTGTCCGATTCCAAGCCAGTGTATAAATGATTCGCCCATATCTTGTGGTTTTCCGCCAACTTCAACACTATAATATGCGTGCGGTTCGCTAGCACCATCACTTCTTCTTGTTACATTCAAAATTAATGGTACAACAACACTAGGGCTCATGATTAAACTAATGTTGTCTCCGGTTCCTTGTATTGTTAGAACATTTCCAACTAATTGGTAAGGGTCATTTAGTGAGTAAAAGTCTTTCTTTACATCAATACCAACATTACTAATTGCATTACTAGTTGGATTTTCTTGTGCAGTAATTTGGCTACCATTTTCTACACTAACAATAAAGTCTTTATCAGAATTATTAACGAAATCACTACCATAACCTTGCCTACCATTACTACTATTTATTCCAACTGGTCCGTCGAATGCAATATTATAAATTTCCCCGAGTGGTCTGTTGCCTTGTAATGGAGTCAAATTAATTTTGATACTCTCAATATTATTATTATCATTAAACCATTCGAATTTTTCTCCGCTAAAAGTAATTACTATTGTTGTACTATAAGTTCCTGCTTTCCAAGTTGGTGTACCATCAGGACCAATTATTTCGAATCTTTCACTCAAGAATATTTCTCTCAAATCATCATTGTAATATTGTGGTGCATTCAATAATCTCTCAGCATCAAAGTCTTGCTTGAAATCATTACTGAAACCATCTTTAACTAATTTCACATCACTCACTAAGTATTTTAGCACTAATCTTCCTTGTGTATCCAAAGCACCATTTGCTGCGAGTACTTCTTCGAAGTAGTCTTTCTTAGTATTATAAGCTTTGCAGTATTGTAGTTGGTCACCATCAACTAAAAGCATTGTTGTTATAGTATCGTTACTTGTATCAGCGTTCTCTGTTCCTCTTGTTGGAGCAGGAGTCATTATTGCTTCTACATTGAATCTTCCTCCACTACCAAGTGAAGCCTTAGTTAAAGTGCATTGGAAATCAACTCCGGAAATAAAGCTCTTTGATTGTATTCCTTCTTCGCATTGTACCTCAACATTAGTACTATCTTCTCTACTCAAAACAAATTCTACTTCTGCACTCATATTCAAATCGTTATTTGATTCTACTGTAGCATTAATGTAAACATTTTCTGTTGTTTCGCTCATACTAATATAAGTTATTCCAACATCGCGTGCATTTGCTTTCAACTTTTGGCTCTTTGCTCCGGCAACATCAATTGCTTTCGGACAATTATCTAGTGCGTGCGAATTCAAGAATTGTTTTATCTCGTAAATCTTTTTCAAAGTTGAAATACTGAATTGTGTAGTATCACAATAAACTGAATCGCTTGTTTCTAAATCACATTTATCTGCATTTATTTTGTCCCAACCCCATTGTAACAAAATATTTGGAGCAGCTTCTGGCCCAGTAGAACCTTGTTTTCCGCCAACAGTACAATTAGCTAGTGGCTTGTCTTGACAAGGGTAAGTGTCTGGTCCGCATCCAACGTAATCCCAAGCATCGAATAATAAGTGGAATTTTTGAACATAATTCCTCTTTTCTTTTATAATCAAATTTTCTTCAGTTATTTTTGATATATCAAAGTAATCCTTGCTTCCAAATAACTTATCAAATATTCCGTCGTCTTCGTCCCCACCAATACTATCCTTCATATCTAGGTAATCATAATTTGTTTCATAAATCTTTTCTTCTCCAGTAACTTTTAGTACTCCAGCTATTGGCGCATAAGGACCGTCTGTTTTTAATTTTCCACCGCTCGCGGTTCCTTCATTAATAAAAGTTAATTCATTTATTTGCACTAAACCAAGTGTAGCACTCAATGTTTGTGGATTATAAAAGTAACCAGAGGATTGTGCTTTGTCGTAAGAACTATCATAAGGACTATTGAATGATTGCGTTGCAGTAGCATCCGCGAAACTAGGTGTTTGTCCTGTTGAATCATAATCATAAGAAGTTTTTCCAATAATTAATTTCAATCCAGTCATTGGAATATCTTTTATTGTTTCCTTATTATTTTTATTTTCCGCAAGGATTTGTGATGGACTAACTAACTCTATCTTCTTTGTATTTACTCTCTCTACACCCAAAGTCATATTGTATTGTACTTCTTGGTCTTGTTGTTGCATTATTTCCATTAATGCTGCGAGTGCTGCACCAATTATTGGGCTCTTCGTCATGAACCCGCCAACACCAGACATAACCATTGAACCAAGTGAATCAGAATTTAATCCACCACTCAATCCCCCAGAATTACTTTTACTCGCACCGTCTTGGGATCCTGCTAATAAGAATAATGGAGTTGGATTGATTAATTCTAGGGGTATTGCTGTTTGAGTGCTTTTATCGGATAAGTAATTTTGAAGTTCAGCTATACGTATTTTGTTTGCAGAGATAGTAATGTCATATTCATTTATAAACCAAGGATCAGTGGCGGAAGCTTTCTTAGTCTCTGCAAAAATTATTGCCTCATTCAATCTGTTTATTTCTTGTTCAATTGAGTTAATAGTTCTTTTATCAAGTGCCTCAGTGCCTGCAGTATATTGTTCCCCAGCTAGTTCTTCTGGTAAATCGTCTTTGGCCCCAACCTTTACATATGTCCACCTTGTTTGATCACCATCTTCGCCCACCCCCGAACCAGATTCAGTAGCAGGAGGAGTTGCTTGGGTTATAGATGAAGTAACTGTTTCTGTAGGGGGAACTTCTTCTACATTATCTAAGAAATTTTTAAGGTCAGCTATCCGTTCTTCAGTTGCTTTAATATTCTCTTCTAGTTCAAGTAAATTGGGTTGTAATTCAGGAATTGTTCTAATAGCATCTGCCACTTGCCTATTCCGCTTATTTAATTCTTCCAAACTCGCAATTTGTGCTTCAATTGCTTTGTTACTCTCGTCTATAATTTCATCTACGCCCTCGCTATACGCGCTCCCAACTGCGGTTTCACTTCCGTCCAACGCAGCGGCGTACTCTGCTGCAATATCTTTATTTGCAATTTCCTCTCTTTTAGCAGCTTCGTTTAATTGTTGTTCGACAGCCCTTAGTTCTTGAAGTTCTTTACTGGTAACCCCTTTAATATTATCGATTACCCTAGCAGTAGAAGTTTCTATTGTACCAATCATGTCTTGTGACAAAACTCTAACTTGTCTAGTTTCGTCTTGTCTAACTGCTATTGCGCCCGGATCTATACCGCCAGTCATTGAGGAATCTGCTTTAAGCTTTGCATAAAATTCTTCGTTTCTTTTCAGTTGGTCTTCAGATTCGCCTAGTACATTACTTGTTCTTTGTCCTACCCCCGCAACTGCTCCTGTTGCGTTTGAACCTGCAGTGGCAACTCCTCGTCTTCCTGCTGTTCCACCATTCTCTATATTTTCACTAATATTTCCATTTTCCTTGAACCAACTACCGTTCTTGTCTTCATCGCCCGAGAACGGGTTTCCGAATGGTGAGAATAAACAATCACTCCATGTTGCGCCTTCTTGCATGTAGCATCCAGCGAATCCACCTAATCCACCAATGAGTGCTTGTAGTAATACTTTTGTCCAATCAGTTTCTTCTTCACCAGAAATGTATACTGGAACCGCTTTTTGTGTGCAATTATTTCTCAAATAAGCTTTGTCTATTCCGTCAACCAAAATCGGTTCTCCGCCCTCTGTAGTTGAATCATTTAATTCTGAATCATAAATATCAAATTCGTATCTTGATAGAGTATAACAACCAGTTGAATTGAATATTACTTTAACATTACCAATTAATTCTGGCTCGATTCCTTTTTGTGAACCATATACTAGTAAATTATAAGCTCCTGGCATGTCGTCAAGGTTCCTAACTATATTTACTTCTTGTTCTCCACCAGCGGGTATAGTAAAATCAGCGTTACTCAAAGCTATTTCTGATTTTAGTGAAATTGTTGCATCGGATGGACAATTATTTTTTATTACAAATCCTTCTTCGCCTTCTTCATCCATTTCAATTAAATCTTTTCCAATTATTATACAATCTTGTAAATTAGTTACATTAATTGTGAAATCAATTGAAGTTGTTACTACTTGGTCTTTTGAATCAGTTGTGTTCTTCGCTTCGAAAATAACTTTTCCAGTCATTGTTCCGTTTGCTCCGCCTTGTGGAGTGAATAATAGTGTTATAGGGATTACTTCTTCTTCCCCAATCTCTGGGCGCAATATTCTCGGATAAATTTTGTTAATTTCAACTGATGCACTCCTTGATTGTGCTCTGAACATTCCAAGACTATTACTACTCATATCTAGTTTTACTCCTAAGTTCTTCAATGGAACTGGTTTTCCTTCAACCAAGCACTGGTTCCTAATTTCTAGTGCTGCCTCAATTTTTCTGCCCGCGGTGTTTGTAATCCAAGGGTTGTTTACCATTACGGCTACCAAACAATTAGGGTCATCAACATCTTTTCCTAAACCTATTCTAATTTTTGCGGGAACTTCTTTTACCCAATCTTTTGTAGTTATTCCAACTATTATCTCGAATTTTCCTTCAAGGTCTTCTCCTTGTTCTGGCAAGTAACTCGCTAAAACTACTTTCAATTGTATTTCTTCTGAATCATTTGACTTAATTACTTTGCCCACGTAAGATTGTAAGAATGTTTTTACTTTCGCTTCATTAATTAGTCCTTTTAGTTTTCCACTAAACAATATTTCTTTTATAGTTAAATCCATTCCGGTTTGGTTAGTAATTACAACTGTTTGTGCTTCTTCCGGCATTGTTTGTGGATTCAATGTGTAAGAAACATTATCTGGGTTTACTGTGACAATATCTTCTGAAATAGAAAATTTTTGTTCTAGGGTATCATAATCTGATTTCTCGATTTGTATCTTCAATTTTTCTCCAGGTAGTGAAGCAGGAATAGTAATTGTTGCTGTTCCTAAAGAATTTGTGGTTGCACTATAAATTACTGTTCCGAATCTATCATAGAGTTTTACTATTGCTCCGCTAACTTCAACACTAGTATCTTTGTTAAATACTTTTACTGTAAGGAACTCTTCTTTTCCTGATGGGATGCTTGGTAAAGCGCTTTGGAATTCATTATTCACCATGTACTCTGCTCTTAGTTTCTTGTTTGACAGAATAGTAATCGCAATTGGTTTAGTGTAAATCATTCTTCCAATATTTCTAATTGAGAACTTCAATAACCCTATTCCTGATTTTTGTGGATTAATATTAATGTAATGGAATTTTATTTCGCTTCCTTGATCGAACCTATCAACACTTAGCCACTCGCTCTTGAATCCATCAACACTTCCTTCCACTGAATTTCCGTGTGGTGGGTCAAGGTAATACTTACTCATGTAAATATTTTCTTCAACATTCTCCCATTGTGCTTCTGCTTTCTCATAATTAGCTTTGTTGTCAGTTGAGTCGTTCCTTACAACTAATTTTATTGCATAATTAGCATTATTTTTTGCATCAAAGCCCGAGTCGAATGATTGAGTGAATCCTTCTTCGTCAGTGTAAGAAGCGCTTGTACAAAAATAACCAATATTATCGTCACCAATTGCACATTGTTGTTCGTCTCCGGTAGTAATACTATAAGGGATTGCTTTAGCATATAGTTCTTGTTTTGATGAAGAATTCCTTGCGGTTCCAAGTACATCATCTAGAGGCATTCTCTCAAACGCTCCGTTCTCAACTCCCCAAGCCCTGTACCATAATTCTAAAGGCATATCGAGTCTTGCTGTATTCTTTATTTTTATTCTAACCCTCGCAAGTATTTTTCCTGGAGCGTAATTTAATTTTCCTGCTGTAATAAACCATTTTGCTTGTGCCCATTTGCTTTCCTCCATTCCTAGTGCTTCCGAATCCCTATTGTATCCTTTTGGTGGATTATAAGTTGCTCCTTTTTCAGTATAAGCTTTTCCGGGTACCTCAATTTCTTGTATAAAAAGATCATCTAATTCTGTCTTTGAAATATTTTCTGCCCCAACTCTCGCAAAGAATCCTAATTCGTCATATTCTTTGGGAGCAGTTATTGAGAATACTGCATCATAAATTTCTCCAGGTCTTACATTAATTGTTTTTACTCCGTCCTTGTATAATCCAACAAAGCTAACATCAATTCCTGAACCAACTTTGTGTTTATTCAAAGTAACATCAAAATTAATTATTCCGTTACCAATTACTTGTGTGGGTAGTGTAGTCGAAGCATCAAAACCATCTGCTTTCACAACAGCATAAACTTTTTTGTCTCCCTTTACATCAAAGCTCTTGTATCCTTTCTCGTCAGTAACATCCCTTCTCACCAAGTCTTGTGCATAATTATCGTACAACGCTATCTCCGCAAACCTAACTGGGTTACCATCAGCATCTTTTACATTAACATTAACTGTTCCGTAAGGGATTTGTAATTTCACAATGAACGGGGTTGTTGCATTCAAACTATTGAATTTTCTTGCTTCGCTCCAACCAGAGTAAATTACTTTGTAAGCAAATACCTTCAAACTCTCTCCAGTCGATTCTGGGATGTTAGTCCACTTTGCTTCACCATTATAATCAGTTACTTTTTCTGCGTAACCCGATTTGAAGGTCCCTTCATTATTATCAACAAAAATCATTGCTTTCGCATAAGGAACTGGTTTTCCTGAATCATCCACAACTTGCGCTAGTAGGGTTGAGCCACAATTTCCTGTGCTCCTACTCATATGCATTTCAATATTTTCTGTAGTCAACAAGCTTTCCCTACTTAATGGACAATAACCTTCTTTGCTTGCAAGTATAATAAATGGTCCGTATTCTTGTACATTTACTAATACTGTTCCGTTAGTATCTGTTTTCGCGTGGTAGAGTTCGTCTCCTCCGCTCTTTAACCTAACCGATATTTCAACGTCACTCAGTTTTGTTGTTCCATACAAAGTAATTATTTTTAATATTCCAACAACTTTTTTTTCTAAATTCAAAGTAACTTCTACAGGGGTTTTTCCGTCTACAACAATTTTTGCTGACTCTGCTTTTCCGTAAGAATTACTTGTTTCTGTTCTAATATAATATTCTCCTGGAGGCAAATTGAATGAAGCTTCTCCTGCGCTTGACGTAGTAACATAATCGGTTGAGTAAAGATTAGTAGCATAAAATGCTTTTACTGTAATACTTTCTTGTACAGTTGCTCCTGCGTACCTCAAGTGAACTAATACTTTTGATGTTCCTTCGGGCACGTTATCCTCTAGAGTAATTGTTGTGCTAGGTAAAGTAATTTGAACAGTTTTTTGCTTGTATTTTCCAGAAGAAGAAATTGTTACATTCATTATTGTACAATTACTTGGTTTATTCACTGTTGTTCTTCCTGTTGTTACTACTTGGTTTTGTGGTGGAACTGCATCAGCACTAGAACAAGAGAAACTCAAATCAAGTCTATTTGAAATCGTTCTTGCTAATGTGTCAATAAAAATTAACGTTTTTCCTTCAAAACTAATGTCCTTGAATGGAATCGTTAATTCCATGTAATTAATTTCGTCACTCATTACTTTTTGTAAACTAACTAAGTTGCCCTTCTTTTCTGCAGTAACTTTTACATTTGCTCCTCTCGGCACGTTCAAATCAGGAACCATTCCGTAAGCATCAGTATCAAATTCTAGTGTTTCTTGTCCTGGAATTTCTACTGTAACTAAAGCTCCTTCTACTTGTTTATCATCCATATCCACAACGCTAATACTCAGGGTAACGTTTTGTGGATTGAAAATAAATCCACCAAAAAAGAAAATTAATAATAGAATTATTATTAGTAAGAGTATAACCAATGCTAACGCAAAGCTTGGAACAACCTTATCGATTGGGTCAATTACCTTGTAAACAGGAATATTGCTAGCATCCAATTTGTCGAGCGCGTGGTACCACTTTTCTTCGCCTTTACAGTAGAGCTCTTTTAGCCCGTCAAGAAAACCCATTAAAATCCACTTTAAATTATTGGATGTTATTGCTTTTAATTATAGCTATTGCTATTATTTTCACAATTTTAGCTAATGTAATAATAAATGCTTCCGAGGTATATAAACCTTTTTGTGTGAAAATTTTTTTTGTAAAAATGGTTTTGATTTTTTTTTTATTTATTGATGAGTTGGTTTTCCAAGATTATATAACATAGTGACTTGAACAGGAGTTAATGGTTTGTTGTAAATTCTGATTTCATCCATATATCCATCATAAATGTACTGAGTAGTGCTAATTGAACCGAGGTATAATGTATTACCGCTAGTTATACTTCCCCAATCAACATATTGTGCAGTGTAATATAGTGAGTCGTCTAAGTATACTCGCAATTTGTAATCTGCGGTAGTTAATACAAATGTCCACATGTGTCATTCATTTAGATAACTGCTTGTTGATGCATAAGGGTATTGTCTTCCGCCAGTAGAACCATTAACTTCACACCTTATGCTATCTGCGCCAGAACGTAGCCCTACACCTACTCCACTCGCGCCTCCCGAAGCATTTGCAGAATAAATTTGTCTATATGTTCCAGTAAATCCTCCAAAATTTAACCAACCATTCCAACTCCAATCTCCGGTTTGCGGATCCAATGCTCGAGTGTTAGATAAACTTACATAGTCGTTGTTTCCATCAAAGCTCAAATAAGTTGAGCCCTGAATATTTACCCATGTTGGGGTAGAGGTTCCCCCTCCAAATGTTCCATTAACTCCATTCCCTGAAGCATCAGTTATAACTGTTCCACTTCCTTCATTCATATGCCACGCAGCGATTAATCCCGACTCTCTATCATTATAATTAGTAAATGTCATTTTGCTTTCGTCAACGTCATTCATTTGTGTTGCGATTAATTCTGTTGTTCCTGTTATTGTTTGTGATAAACTATTTCGAGTGTAGATGATTTTCGGTGTGTATTTGCAGGTTGGTGTGTTGCATGGGGGCATGTCTTCTATGTAAAAGGTTTTTTCTCCTGCACTAAGGGTTGTATCTTGTACATCAAATTCTAAATCGTTGAAGTAGAATTTTTCTATTGTTATTGGTTCAGAAGAATTTGATTTTACTGTAATAATTGCGTCTCCGTTTGAGTCGACTACTGCTGATACGAATCCAACTGTTTGTGATTGCCAGTAAGCGTTCGATTGTTGTTGGTTTATTCCTGTGCTCGAGTTTGTGAAGCCTGATAGCACAGATACAACAACTAATGCGATTCCTACAATAATCGCAAGGATAACTAAGTATTCTATTGTTCCTTGTCCTCGTTCGAATACGAGGGCTTGTGCTTTTTTTTCAATCATTTCTTTTTCACCAATATTTTTTGTTTTCATAGTTTTTTTATTTCTTGTATTAGGTTGTTTAGTGTTGCTTTGAATGTGTTGTTTTGGAAGCTTAGTAGGGTTTCTGTTTTTGTGATTTCTTGTGGGGTTATTTGGTTTAGTGTTTTTAGTACCTCTTCTTTTTTTAGTAGGGTAATTATTTTTGGGGTGTATTCTTTGTAGTTGGTTAGTATTGTGAGTGCTGCGATGTCGGCTATGTCTTTTTGGCGTTTGTGGTCTTTGGTTCTGTTGGGTAAAGCCTTTATTTTTGTTGAGAGTAGGATCCATGGTTTTGGTAGCCAAAGTTTTTTTCCGAATTCTTTTAGTTCTTCTCGGTCCGTTTGGTTTTGGAAGACGTGTTGTAGTAGGGTTTCGTCGAGTATTTCCATTTTTGCTTCTTCTTTAAATTTTTTTGGGATACTATCTGCTAGTAAGTCGACGAACATGTTGTTTATTTCGTAAGCTTGTTTTTTTGTTGCTTGTTCTGGAGTTAATTCTAGTCCTGTTTCTAGGTCGAGTTGTTTTACTAGTCGTCCGCCTCTTTCTTTGAATCCTTCTGCTTCGAGTTTTTGTATTGCTTTCATGAATGCTGTTTTTTTGAAGGTTGTTGTTTTTTCGTCTAAGTGAAAACCCAAGTCGATATCTCTTGAGCCTAAATAGTTTTTTCCAAATTGTTGGGAATATTTTTTGTTAATGGTTAAGTAAACTGCCCATCCGCCAAGAATGCATATGGGTTCGTCAAGGTAGCCTACAACTTTTTTTAGGTAAGTGAATGATTGTTCAGTTTCATTTTTTGGGTACATTATTTCTTCGCTCCAAGTGATTTGATTAATTTTTCTAAAAGCATGTCGCCGGCTTCTTTTGCTGGCCCGCCTTCTGTGTATAAGTCTGATATTAGTTGGGGAGTATTCACTATCCAAGGAGTATTTTCTTTTTTTGTTATTTGACTTCCTTTTTGATTAATTTGTTTTTTGTTGAATAGTTCGTCGTGTGTTGCTACGATGAGTTTTACGTTTCCTCCGCCGTAGGTTCCTATTTTTGTGAATTCTTTGTGCCATTCTTCTAGGTCTTCTTTTTTTATGTAAATGTCTGTTCGGTGGTTGAATAAATGTTTTTGTACTAGGTTTTCTGCAGTGTATGTGGTGAGTGCGTATTCGTGTTTTGATTTATTTAGTAGTTTAATTAATTCGTTTATTCCTCCGATAGAGTAGGTTGTGTAGGCGCGGGTTTCTTGTTTTTTTGGTTTTGTTTTATTGAATAATTCAAATAGTTCTTTTACTTTAATTACTTTCAATCCTTTCAATAACCCTTTTTTTTCTAAGGTTTTTGTTAGCATTAGTACCCATGAAGGAGTGCAATTTGCTTTTTTTGCGAGTTCGTATTTACTTTTTGGTTTATACTCGTTATCCAAGAGTAAGGCTATTACTTTTTTTGTTTTTGTCTTAACCATTCAAAAAGCCTATTATATAAGTAAACCAAACTATTTATATAACTTACTTATATATAAGTAAATTGGCTTGTTTTTAAATTCTTGTAATATGTTTCAAAAGTTCAATAATTTTTATTGTGTTTGCCAAATTAGTATTGGGTAGTTGTTGTCCACTTTTTTCCATGTTGTTATAAAGTTCCAATCGTTTGATGCACTAGCGTTGTGTTGTATTGGAACATTATAGTCATTCCCTAGTGCAACTTGTGGGAACCAAGCAGTTAAATCATCATTCAAAGAATTTTTTCCATAACAAGAAGTGCAGGTTCCT
>CAYLWD010000014.1:0-12162 GCA_964387305.1 uncultured archaeon | reverse complement strand
TTGCTTTTACAATAAATATGCTTGGATTTGAGAATGGGTTACTAACTACATTAGTTACTTGGGCTTTCTTTGTTTTTTGTACTCCAATAGCGGACGCAGGGTTTTTGCTTGATTTTCCAATTCGCTTGGTAATAGGATTAAGAATGATTTATTCTGAAATGCTCGTTTGGGTGCTTGCAGGAATAATAACTATTAGTACTTTGTTTTTTACTCCACAAATTTATTCTCAAACAATAATACTTGAATTATTTTATCACATTATTACTAATCCTTTTCCTTTTTGGGCAATAATAATTGTTTCTGCAATAGGGACTTTTTTGTCAATTTATTTTGGGGATGAACTAATCGATGTTTCTACTCACAAAACTAGAATAAAATATCATAAGCATATTAACAAGTACCAACTTGTAGTTTATATTTTTATTATAATTCTAATTATTGTTTTGTATGACTTTTTGTTAAAACAATTAGGAGTAACAATAATTTGAGGGAACTTTGTTTTCTAACTTTGATACATTTTCTTTAAAAACCCAAATCTATACAGTCTAATTGCCCGTGATGAAGTAAATCCCGTCTGAGCGAGAGCTTTGATGATTTAATCCAACTCTGAGGCAGCACGGAAAAATCCGTGCGCAATTTGGGCACCGGGGGTAGCCCAGCTATATTTTTTTTTAAAGAATCAGCGACGCTTTTTTCTATTATTAAATACTAGGGATTTCAAGTCAATATCTTCTTGTGTTGGTTCGTTTGTTCTTATTGTAATGGTTTCTTTTCCATTGAGTTGTTCGTGTGCAAGTACACTAACGGTTTTTTCTATGGTTGATAATCGGGTGTTCAATAAATTAATTTTTTGGGTATTAGCATTAGTTGCTGCCTCGAATTCAAAGTTCTTTTCTGCTAAAGTATTCATTGTTTCTTCTAGCCTTTCGTGTGCACCAGAATCAATTACGGGGGTAGCATATACCGTTTCTTCAGAATAAATCTTTTTTCGCGGAACCCCTTTTTTTGGTTTTGCTACCGCTACTAGTATGTTTGCAATTATTAGTGCAACTATCAATATTGCCAGGAATACGAATATCATAATCAATTATCCTTCAGCAAATTTTATTAAACCAAGCCTTTAGCCAAATAATGTAATAAAGTTTTGTTCTAGTTGTTTTTCTATTTCTTCTAAGCTAATGTTCTTGAGTTCCGCAACTTTTTGAGCTATTTGAATTATTTGTTTAGAACAAGCTTTTTCTCCATTGAATCTTATGGGAGAATCGGTTTCGAAGAGAAGGTTTTCTAGTGGAAATCCTTGAACATTTTTTTGGGTTTGCTCATTACTAAGGATAGATAGTCCAACCGAAATAAAAAAGCCTTGCTCCGTGACTTTCTTCATTAGTTTTTCTGAGTCAACAAAAGAGTGTAACAAAACTTTTTGTGCTTTTTCTTGAACGAGTATTTCAATTACTTGGCTTTGTGCGAACCGCGAGTGAATAATTAATGGTTTTTTTGTTTCGTTTGATAACATAATAAATTGTCTGAAAACTTCTTCTTGTTTTTTTCTTTGTTCCTCGCTTTTCGCAAACTTGTAATCCAAACCAACTTCTCCAATTGCAATAGCTTCTTTTGCGTGTGTTTTAAAAAAACCAAATGCTCTTTTCAGTTCTTCTTCGTTTAATTCCATTGCATCTAATGGGTACAAACCAATTCCTGCTTTCACATTTGGAAAACTTTTTTGTAAGTTCAAGTTGTGTTGGTTTGATGCAAAGGTTGTTGAACAAGAAATCATTTGTTCGACTCCAGCAGTAAGAGCTTCTTTTATTGTTGTGCGCAATTCTTTTTCGTTTTTAATTAAGTCTAAATGGCAATGAACATCATAAAACATATTTTTCTTGTCTTGGGAAGTAGTTTTAATCCTTACTTGTAGTTATTTTGTTGATTGAGTATGTTAGAAATTTATTTGCCTAGGGAAGATTCTTTTTTACTTGAATCCAAAATTCTAAAAGAAAAGCTTCGTAGCAAAAAATGTCTTGATTTGGGAACCGGCTCAGGTATTTTGGGGAGAGCAATGCTCAGAGCGGGTGCAAAAGAAGTTTGGTTTGCGGATATCAATTTTGATGCAATCAAAGTTGCAAAAAGAAATTTAAAAAAAAGCAAAGAACACAAATTCTTGGACAAATCTAAGTCTGTGCGAGTGCATTTTATTGAAAGCAATTTGTTCTCTGCTATAGAAAAAGAAAAATTTGATTTAATTGCTTTTAATCCCCCTTATGTTCCTAGTGATGAAATAAAATGGCTGGACACTGATGGTGGTGAAGAAGGGATGCAAGTAATTGAAAAATTTCTTCTTGATTTTGAAAAACATTTAGAAAAGAAAGGGGTTTTGCTTTTGCTTTTTTCTTCGTTGAATAATAAGAAAAGAATTTTTTATTTATTAAAAAAACAGAAATTTTCTTTCAAGATAATTGCGGAGCAAAGTTTTTTCTTTGAAAAGATTTTTGTACTCCGCGCAACAAAATAAATGCTTTTCTTGATTCCTTCAAGCTTTGTTTTTAAGTTTTTGTATTCTACTTATTTTATGCCTTCTAATGTTTCTTTGGAGTACGCAATGGCGCAAAAAAAGTATTATGCTGCGCAAACTCCTGAAGCAAAACTAGTTGCTTTACAAGAAATGAAGAGCACCGCACCTTCTCACAAGGGTGCAGAAAATTTGCGTGCAGAAATTAATAGAAAAATTTCTGTTCTAAGAAATGATTTAGAGAAACAAAAACTTCAACAATCAAAGCGTGGCTCTGCTCCAAGTTTGAGTATAAAGAAAGATGGGATAGGACAAGTTGCTATTCTTGGTTTACCTAATACTGGAAAATCTTGGCTCTTAAATAAGCTTGTGAGAAAACAAATTGTTGAGGAAACACCTTACCCTTTTGCTACAATGATTCCTGTGCCTGCTATGCTAGATTATCACGGAGCGCGTATTCAATTAATTGAAGTGCCTGCAATCTTGGAAGGTTCTTCTAGTGGAAAAGCTCAAGGAAAAGAAATTATTGCAATAGCGCGTTCTGCCGACTCACTTATTGTTCTTGGCTCTAAAGAAGAACAAGAAATTGTTGTTGATGAATTGAAGAAAGCAAATATTTTTTTAAATAAAAAGCGTCCAGCAATTTTTGTTAAGAATTCAGAATTTCGTGGAATTCAAATAACCGGTAAAAATTTATTGAAATTTCCTTTTAACCAACTAGAGGGTTACTTGAAGAGCGTTGGTTTTACTAATTCTAGTGTTATTGTTTCTGAACCAATTTTGTCTCTTTCTCAAGTTGCTGAAGCACTTAATGAAAAGATTGTTTACAAGAAAGCAATTCTTGTTGATGCTCGCAAAGTGAGTGATTTTTCTTTAAGTGATTTATCCGACCAAATTTTTTTATTATTGGATAAGATTCTTGTTTATACTAAGCGCCCTGGACAAGAACCTGATATGAATAAACCTATTGCTTTAGAAAAAGGTTCTACTTTACTTGAGTTAGCAAGAATTGTTCACAAAGATTTTGCAAAAAATTTGAAGTTTGCTCGTGTTTGGGGTTCAACAAAATTTCCTGGGCAACGCGTTGGCCCGGATTATATTTTAAAGAATCGCGATGTTGTTGAAATAGCTATTTAAAATTATTTTTTCAGCTTCTTATTTGTTTTTCTCTTCTGATTCCATTTTTTGTATCAATAAGTAAACTGCCGCGGCTAATACTATGAACCCAATAACTAGCAACAATATTGTGTCTCTTTGATAAGAAATTGTTTCGTATTTTTCAAAGTAATGTGGTGTGTTTCTATCAAGATACCCATAAGTGATTGTAACAATTTTTTCTCCCTGAATTTTTGGTGGAGCAATTGATTCAAAAGTAAATATAACCGAATTTTTGTCTTCAAGCATTTGCAAGAATTGTGGTTCAACTAAAGTAAATCCTTCAGGCATTATTGGTTGAACTGCTATTCCCCCAATCGGTTCACCACTATCATTACTCAATTTTAACGTTGTAATTACTTTGTCGCCTTGTGGAGTGTTCTCCATTTCAATTTTGGTTACAGCACTAATTTTGCTTTCGATTCCAGTAATAAAAGTTCCTGCAACATTATTCAAAGGCGATTTTTCTCCATAATAAGCAAACAAGTTTATGTTTCCGGTTTTGTCTTCACCCAGTCTTATTTTGTATTTGTATTCTTTTGAAAAATATTTTTCTATTGTTCCAGTGTCCTCTATTATGAATGAGGTTTCTTCATTCCATTTAATGAAATTCAACCCTTCTTCCGCTTCTATTTTCAATATAATATTTGAGATACTCTCAGGAGAATCATTATACACTTTAACAAAAAACCAACCCATTTCGTTTGGATTAAATTCTGTTTTATCAGTGCTTACACTAACTAAGAGTTGTGCACTAACCATTCCTGAAATTAAAATTAGGGTTAGTACAATTAGCGGTAATAGAAATAAATTTGACTTAGTTTTATTGTACATCTTCATAACCATCTTCCTCTTCTTTTTTCTTATTTTTGTTTAAAACAAATTTGTCTAACAAAAATAATCCAATAACAATTGCAATTAGTGCAACAACTATTTGGACTAATAACTCACTTGTGCTAGAATCATCTGGGTTTTGTAATTGCCCGCCCTTTAATATTGCTACTGCATTTTTTCTTGCACTCAAAGCAGCGTTTTTTGCTTCAGCGTACCTGCTTGTATTATAATAACTTTCAGCTTTTTGCCAATTTTGTCTCAATGGTTCAATTTGTGCTTGTTCTACCCAAGCATTTACATTATCTTCTGCAAGAATACTTTCTGCTGCTTTTTGTAGAGAAGTTATCCTAGAATCGATTTTAATAAATTCTTCATCAGTTTTGTAAATAACTTTCCATGCTTCATTTCTCTCAATCCTTGTTTTCAAATTATCAATAAAAGAATTTATTGTTATTGAAGAATTTGCTTTTGAGAATAATTGTGAAAGAGTATTGTTGTAAGCACTTGTTTCATCAAATAATGTTTTCAATCTACTTACATTTGTTGGCAAATTGAGGTTATTATTCAAACTCTTTTTTCCATCCAGTGATAGAGTGGCGTCGGGTAGTTGTCCTATTTGGGTTTTCAAAGAATTTAATGCACTTGTTAATTCATTATAATTTGTTTTTAATTCGCCAACAGCTGAAAATAATTCTTCGAACTTATTTTCATAATCTTGAGTATTATTTGTTTTTGGTTCGTTCAAATAATTTGTTTCAAGCAATATTCCTTCATCAATTAATTTTGCTACATCATTGAACTCAATTGAAATTGCGCTAATTTTGTCTTTAACTTTTTTTGTGGCCTCAACTGCGTTCGTTGCATTTGCATCATTCAATCCTGAAAGAGAATTTTCGACTAATGAAACATTTGTTTTCATGTTTTCAAAGCTCGTAGCCAAATCGTAAAAATAACTTTTGTTTGGAATAGAAAAGGGCCAGTTGTATTGTGCAGTACTTATAGTAGTGTTGATATTTTCTAAAACAATTGCTGTCTTAATTAATTCTCTTAGTTCTATATCTCCTTGTGCCACTTCGCTTGTAGAATCCTTTATTGGAATATAACAATTAACAGTGCCATCTGAATTTGCTCCCACTACCCAATATTTTTCGTTCTCATAATTTATTGGAAGTAATGGATAAATCCTTGGTTGTTCTCCGTCAAGAATGAAATTGTTTTGGTTTGAAACAATATCTGATGCTTGTTGTGCAGAAATTGCAAAAACATTTCCGATTATGAGTATTAGCGCAAAGAGAATTGTTATTTTGCTATAATTCATTTTTTTCACTTTATTAAAAAGGGCTTTGGTGGTATTAAAACCTTGCTAATGGTGGTTTGTGTTTCTATTTGAATATTATTTTCAATTATCTCTTTTTTGGTAAGGCTTATTAATTCCATGAACGTAATTATATAATGGCACCAATTTTTAGGAAACGAGTTAATCATGTTGTTTCAATGAGACACCAGCAACGGGGTAGACTTCAGGGTTGGCTTGCAGCTCATAATGAAATTAAGAATGGGGCCGGTAGTTTAAAGAAAATAAAAGAATATGATGACAAGCCTCTTGTAATAAAGAAACCTAATGGAGTTGTTCAATTAAAGGGAAATCCTGCTCTAAAACTCAGGGAACATGCTGAAGAAGGAGTTCGTGTTAACCATTTAAAGTACTTAGCGACAAAAAGGTTGCTTAGAAAAAAATCTCGTGCTAGGAGTAAGTCGAAAACAATTACAAAACTTCGGGCAATAAGAAATCCAAAAGCTTTTTTGCGCTTGAGGAAAATGAAAAAGGTTTCTAATAATAAATGATTAGTTTAAATAAAATTTATTTTGCCAGAACCTCTATTTTTTCTCCAACTTTTATTTCAATAATATTGTGCATTGCTTTCAATTCTTTTTCAATACTCTTCAATGATTCTGTAATAGTTGCTTTAGCAATACTGTCTTTGAGTGATAAATTATTTTCTTTTTTTGCTTTCCATACTTCGGAATTAAATGCAATAAGATCTGTTCTATTTATTTTGCTATTTATTTCTCTTTGTTCAGGCCATTGTTGTTTGTGAATATCCTCATTGAATAGTTCTTTGTACAAATAATAATTCATTGCAGCATTTACAGGAGCCAATACTTTGAGTAAAGATTGTAGTACCTCTCTCAAAGTTTTTATTGCAGCATTTTTTTGAGATTCAGTAAATTTAATTAAAGGATCGTTATTGTAAGCTCTTCTTTTTATAATTTCTATATAGTGTGATGCAAAGTCCTCTTTTACAAAATTAATTGCCCTTACCGTCGGGTTGTGAAAGTCATAGTTCATGTATCCTTCTTTTGTTTCTTTTATTATTTTGTCAGTTTCACACAAAATCCATTTATCTATTTCCATTAATTCAATATTTTTTTCTTCTTCTGGATTAATTTTGAACATTGAAACAAATTTTGAAACATTCCATATTTTTTCTAAAACTTTACCTGCATTTTGTATTCTTTCAAATGAACACTTAAAATCGTTTTTGTCCAAATTTCCTTCAAGTGCACACCATAACCTAAATGATGAAGCGCCATATTTTTCTAATATTATGTGGGGGTCAATACTGTTTCCTTTACTTTTACTCATTTTATAGCCTTTTTCATCTACAATATGTTGGTGAACCCAAGCGTCTTTAAAAATTATTTTGCCTGTCAATAAGTAGTCTTTTAATAGAGTATAATAAAGCCAAGTTCTTATGATTTCTTTACCTTGTGGTCTTAATGAACAGGGAGTGTTTTTTTCAAAAAATTCAGGATATCTTTCATAACCCAAAAGGTATAATGGAGATATGCTTGAATCAAACCAAGTATCAAAAACCCTTTGATCCCCAAAAAATTCTGTGTGTCCGCATTTTTTACATTTTCCCTTGTAAGTCTCTTTCCAAGGCATTACATAAACCCCTTTTTTTGCTAATACTGGTTCATTACATTTTTTACAGTACCAAAGGGGAACTTCAGTGGCATAAAACCTTCGTCTAGTTATTGGCCAATCTATTGATACTGTATTAATCCAATCAATTAGAGTTTGTTTTGCAACAGGATTTGTTATATTTACTTTTTCTACAATTTCTAACATTTTTTCTTTGAATTGAACTTGTTTTAAATAAAGTTCAGGCATTTCTATAAATTCAATTCCAGCTCCGCTTCTTTCATTTATTGGCGTTTCATGTGATTTTGTTGGAGTAATCTTTACAAGTAATTTTTGATTTTCAAGTTCTTCAACCATTTTTTTTCTAGCATCAATTATTTTTAATCCTGAAAGTATTCCTGCATTTTCATTCATTGTTCCATTTTTGTTTATTGCAACTTTTCCTTCAATGCCTTGTTCCATAAAGAACCTGATGTCGGTTAGGTCACCGTAAGAACACATCATCATTATTCCTGTGCCTTTACCAATTTCAGCAAAGGGGTGTGCTTTGCACAAAACTTCTTTATTGAATACTGGAGTGATAAGGGTTTTTCCTTCTAGGTGTTTGTATCTTTCATCTTCAGGATTATATATTACCATTCCGCAGGTACAAACCAACTCTGGGCGAGTAGTTCCAATTATTACTTCTTCTTTTGTCCCTTTTACTTTGAATATAATGTCATGAAAAAAACCAGCTCTTTCTTCGTAAACAATTTCTGAGTCAGATACAGTGGTTTGTAATTTCGGGTCCCAATTAACTACTTTACTTGCTTCATAAATTAGTCCTTTATTGTATAAATCAATAAATGTTGATTGTGTTAAAGCCCGATAACTTTTTGAATCAGTTTCATAAATATTTCCTATTTTTTCACCTTTTTCCCACGAAGAAAACCTTATTCCACATTTAAAGAAACTATCAATACTTTCTGCGGTTGTTTCATTAAGTATTTTTTTGCAATAAGATATTGCTTCTTCTCTTGATATTTTTGTGAAATCAACTTTGTATTTTTTTTCAGCGCTAATTTCTATTGGTAATCCGTTTTGATCAAGTCCTAATGGAAAAAGTATTGCATACCCATTCATTCTTCTATATCTTGCAATAAAGTCCATTATTGCATAAGTTGCGGCATGTCCAATGTGAATTGGGGAATTAATATATGGTGGAGGAGTATCTATAGAAAATAATGGTTTATTGTCATTTTCTTTGAAATTATAAAAATCATCTTTTTTCCATTCTTCAAAAATTGGAAGTTCCATTTCTTTAGTGAAAGATTTTTGTTGAATCATGTTAGTGCCCAAGAAATCAACATTAGGAAATATTTAAATAGTCCTTGGTTTTTTCCAAAAAAGTTGCAGGTATAATTAAATTATTTTTTTTTTTAATACATTTCAACTAATTAGTTTAAATTTTACTTAGGAATATAAATATGTTGGAATTAAGAATATTATACTTTTTGGGGGAGATTTTTTTGAATTTTTTTACATTTAATAGCAATTTTAAAACAATAGGATTAGTTCTTTTTTTGGGTATTTTGTTTTTTGTTTTTGGGTGTATTCAAGGAAATGATAATATGTCTGTAGAAAGTGTAACTATTGGAGCGGTGCTAGAACTTACGGGTTCAGGTACTGCTGATCAAGGTACTAGTGCCTTAAATGGTATTCAACTTGCTGTTGATGAAGAGAATGCTGCGGGAGGAGTTAATGGTAAGAAAATAATTTTGGTCGCTGAAAATAGTGCTTGTGATAATGCTGTGGGAGCTAGTGCAGCAAAAAAGCTTTTAGAAGTTGACAATGTGGATGCAATAATTGGGGATATTTGTGATGGGGTTACTGCGACAATTGTTCCATTAGCAAAACAAAAAAATGTATTGTTAATTACTCCAGGAAGCACTGCAAAATCGCTTACTGAAGTTGGGGCTCCAACAACACTTAGAACATGGTTTACTGAAGACCAATTAGCAAAAAGTACTGTTTTTCAAATGATAAAAAATGGACATAAAAAAATTGGAATAATTTATATGGATAATGCTTGGGGTGAAGCTCAAGCTAATGCGATAAAAGAAGAATTATCTTTGAATGAGGGTTCTTTTGTTATTGAAAAAGTTCAATCAGATAATACTGATTTTAGAGCAATTCTTGACAAGATGGAATTTGAGAATGTTGATGCATATTACTTTGGACTTCATCCTCAAGGAACTGTGAGTATTCTTTCTCAAATGGAAGGAAAACAAATTGTAAAACAAGTTTATGCTCATGGAGGGCTTGTTGGAAGCACAATTACTCAAGGAATGGGAGAAGGTTTGTTTGAAGGAGTAATTGTTTCTTTTGTTGGGGACTCTTCTGAAAGTTTTATCAATAATTATCGTGTTAAGTATGATTCAAGTCCTGGAATAACTGCAGATAGTTCGTATGATGCTGCAAAATTAATAATTGCTGCTATGAGGGAAACTAATAGTATAAATGCAATTGATCTTGCAACTTATATTAAGAGCCTAAAAAATTATTCGGGAGCTAGTGGAATAATAAATTTTGATGAAAATGGAGAAGCGAACAGACCAATTTATGCTTTTGTTGTTGAAAATAACAAACTTGAATTGGTAAAGTAATTTTTTGTAGAAGTTATTTTTTTCTACAAAGGGCAGTAGGCTAGTTAGCAAACTGACACTTTTACCTAGTGTTGTCCATGGTGCGATTCCATGCTGCCCAATAATTTTTGGATATAATTTATATGAATCATACAAAGTTTATTGAGTTGCTTTCTCAAGCAAGAATAATTGATTCTAGAACCGGAGTTAAGGGTAGTGTAGCTTATGCTCCGCTTGGTATGAAGCTTAGAAACCAAATAATTATTTATTGGAAAGAATTTGTTGAATCTCTTGGTTATGATGAAGTTTTATTTCCAATATTAATTCCTGAAAATAATTTCAATTCATTTGATTTGGTTTTTCCTGTAAAAAATAAAATGTTTCACACTGAATTTAATGGAAAAAAATTTTTTTTGAAACCAACAGGGGAATGTGAAATTTATCCGATTGTTAAACATTGGTTAAAAGAGTGGGGTAATCTTCCAATTAAAGTTTATCAAATTGGTTCTCAACTTAGACCTCACAAAGATACTAGTATTATGCTTAATGGAGATGAGCAATTGACACTTATGGAAGCACACAGTTTTCACGAAACAAAAGAATCTGCTTTAAATGAATATTTAAAAATAATTGATGGCGCGTGTGAGTTTAGTAAGAAATATGGGTTGCCTTTCTTAATAGAAAATAGGTGCGATTGGAAAAATAAACACTTTTATGAAAAAGAATGTTCTGTTGGGACATGGATTTTTAGTAAAGATAGAAGTTTTTGTAATACTGTGATTTATCATCAAGGAGATAACTTTTCAAAAATCTTTGGTTTAGAATTTAATAATAAACCGGTTTATCAAAATACTTTTGGGGTTAATGCTGAAAGAATTTTAGTTTCTTTATTAAGTATTTATTCCGAAGAAGAACAGTTAGTTATTCCTCCACACATTTACCCAAAACCATTTTTTACAAAAGAAAATCCTGTTAAAATATCAAAAAAATTTGGATACCCTTTAGTTATTGGTGAAAAAAAGGCGATTAGAATTGACACTGGCGAAAGTATAGATGCATCTATGGCAATTCAAAATATTACAAAGTTAATGAGTGAAATAAAAACTAATCTAGAAAAAAAAGCTCAACTAAAGTTTAATAGTGTTATTGTTGAGGTTTCAAAAAAAGAAGATATTGCAAAAGCTGTTTCTTCAAAGAAACTAGCTCGATTTAGTTGGTGTGGGTGTGACAATGCGCGAATATTTGAAGATAATATTCCTGGAGAATATGTTGGATATGTTGATGATTTTGATACATTTCATAAGTGTATTTTTTGTGAAAATCAATCTAATAAATTTATGCTTGCTGCAAAGAGAACCACTAGCCCATAGGTAATAAAATGTTTTTTTCCATTATTTCAAATGTTCTACTAATATCTATAGTGTATTTTCTTATTGGATTTTCTCATTGGCTTTTTTTTAGACGATTCAAACGACTTGATTTTTTTGTAGCTGCATTAATAGTGTTTTTTGCTTATGTTTTTTCTTTTGGGATTACTATTTTTACTGTTTTAAGTGTTTTGTTACTTCCAATTTTGATTTTTTTTCAATTAAAAATTAATCCTTGGAAGGGTACTAAAGGTTTTATTGCAAGTTTAATGTTATTTTCGATTTTAATTGGGTTAACTCAAATATTTTTTGGCACAATTCCAAGAATAGGACAGATTTCTAATCAATTTGTATTATTTGGTTTAAGCGTATTCCTTGCGTTTTTTATTTTTTTGTTATGGTTTTTTCTAGGAAGAGTTATAATAGCTGCCTCTGAAAATCTTAGACGAGTTTATTTGATAAAAGAAGCAAATTTTGAGAAGTATTTTTTTTTACTGTTATCATCAATCGCAATTTTGTTTTCATCCTTAGAGTACCTTTGGGTTTTTAATATTTCATTAGAAAACGGTTTTAGAATTGCTTTAATTGGAGCGCTTATGGCACTTTCTTCAAAGTCATTTAAATCAATAGTATTTTTTTCGATAGCATTTGCTTTATTTGAAAGTTTAGCGATTTTTATTTTACCTACTGGGTTTAAGGATATTATTCCTCTTTTTTTTCTTATTGTTTTAATAATTTTTAAGGGTGAAA
>CAYLWD010000013.1:0-12331 GCA_964387305.1 uncultured archaeon | reverse complement strand
TCAGAATTATTTTTTGAAAAATCATTTTCTTGTAATGGGCGAATATTATTTTTTTCAGTATTATCAGAATTATTTTTTTTTGATTCATTTAAAAGCGAAACTGCATCTTCGCTAGAAACACCCACATCAGTAAGGTTTTGTATTACCTCTTCATCAGAAACTCCTAGTGAAATTAGCTTCTTTATTGACTCGAGAATTTGAATGCGCTTATCCATGATGCTATAATCTAAGTTTATTAGAATAAAAATCTGTTGGTTATGGTGAAACCATTATTACGCTGTCGCCACGCACCATTAATTTACCATATTTTGTTTTTAATTCACCATCAACTAATTGGGAAGCATCTTCAAGAACTAAATTCATATGAATATCAAAAGCGCGAAGAACCCCCCTAAGTTGAACATCTCCTTTCAAAATTAGTAAAACTTCTTTTCCCAACGAATCATTCAACAAATTAAACGGTCTGTTTTCCATTAAAATCACCTTCTCCTAAAAAATTAAAACAATTTTTACGCACTACTTTTTTTTCCAAAAAAATAAAAAACTAAAAAGCCCTTTTTTCTTTTGAACAGTTGGTTTTGCTTCAAATTTTACTCCCATCAAGTGAGCTGCTACTTTTTGTATTTCAATTGCAGCAGGACTATCTGGTTTTCTTTGAACTACTGGCTCTGACCTTTTTTGCATAAAACTCCTTCTTACTTCGGGATCATAAGGCACTTCACCAAAAACAGGTAATTCAAGCATACCACTAATATCTTTAGAACTAATTTCTCCATTCTCGTGCATAACAAAATTCATTACTACCCCAATTATTTTTGAATTCAATCTTTGTGCAACTATTTTTGTTTTCAAAGCATCAGCAACTGATGGAGTTGTAGGAATTGTTACTAACAAGGTTTCATCAGCAGCACTCAATGCACTTAAAACATTTTTTTCTATTCCAGCAGCAACATCAATTAAAATAAAATCATAATCTTTTTCTAACTGTTCAATAATTCCTTTTAATCTCTCACTATCAACACGTTTATAATTTTCTAAACTCAATCCTGAAGGAACTACTCGCAAACCAGAGGGTCCATCATAGACAGCGTCCTGTATTTTTGCTTCCCCCAAAAGAACATCGTGCAAAGTAATTGGAGAACTTTGCATTCCAAGCACTAAAGAAAGATTAGCCATTGCAACATCAGCATCAATTACAAGAGTTTTCTTACCGCCCTTGGCTAATGCAATTCCTAAGTTAGCAGTAATAGTTGTTTTTCCTGTGCCCCCTTTTCCTGAAGCAATTGCAATTACTCTACCCATAAAAACCACTTAAAAAAAAATAAAATCCTATTATCCAATACTACTTCCAAGTATAAAAGCCTTAATTTCAGTTAATTTTTTACACTTCTTTTAATTTCTTGTTTTTCATACCCGTTTTCAGGCATCTTGTGTCCGTTAAGCAAAAATTGGATATCTTCTGCAAGAGCCACTAATTCAATATTGGTCATCTCAGAACCGGCTTTTATTATGTAAACACGTTTATTCAAAGAAACTAACATAAACCAATTATCTTTTTGTTTAATTAAAACTGATTGAGAATCAGGAAATTCTCCTTTAATGTAAGAATACAATGCGGTTCCTGTTAGTCCTTCTTCGTGCCCATTACCATTACTAGAAACAATAATGCTACCGTCCAAATTAGTAACAATAAAAGAATCAATTAAATGTTTTCGCTTCAAAATTTCTAAATTTTCGTCAAAGTTTTTCGTAAAAATGTATTTGTGTCGCGACAAAAAATCTCGGAGCATTTCGATTTGGGCATCAGGTTTTTCAGAGTCATCATAATCGAGAACTGCTCGTGAAAAACGTTTTATGAACTTAAAAACCACATTACTCACCAAAAATACAATTCCAAATAAGAACTGCAATCAAAACAAGGGATACAAAATCTTTAAATAATAACTATCCTGACTAAAACCGAATAACTCTACTAAAAAATCACTTTAAGTCCCTTAATCCATAAGACTCAAAAACCGCATTAGAATTATAACTGGAAGAAAACCTTTCAGCATAATTGGTTGGAACAAAATTTGAAGCATCCTTTGCAGGCAATGGTTTTGGTAAAAGAATTTCTTCATCAAAAGCATTAATTAAATCAATTTGGGTTCGAGTAAGTTCAACTAATTGGTAATATCCATTGCCTTTTGTTTGGTTAAAAAAATAATCCAGTGCACTTGAACCTTTAAAAGTTTTTTTTGCTAACAAGCATTCAACAATACACGCACTAGAAAACCCGTCACGAATAAATAAGACTCCTTCTTCAACAAAAGAAGAGCCCTTAACGCTCTGAACAATATATCCATTAAAACGCTGATTTTCTAAACGCAAAAGCAAAGAAGAAAAATCGCTTGGAAGCGAATTTTTTTCAACAACTTTTCCAACAGGATAATTCATTTCACATCACACAATTTACTATTCATTCTTTTTCGATTTCAAAATAATTACTTTATCCGCAGTATTCTTTAATGCGGCTGCAGACATTTCTTCAGCAATTAAAGCAATTGTTTCAATTCCCTTGCGCTTTGCTTTCAATAAAGCCGGAAGAAAATCCGAGTCACGCGTAGCAAAAACAACGGCATCAACATTATCAGTAAAAACTACTTCAGTAGCATCACAAGCCATTGCAACATCAATATCTGTAGTCATTATTACTGGTTCAAAACCTTGGTTAACTACTGCTTCAACCAACTTGTCAGAAGCATATTGATTCAAATAAACTTTTCCAATCTTCATCGAACCAAGTTTTTCAACTTCTTTTTTTATTGTATCTAAATTTATTCCGAGTTCTTTTCGCAAAATGTTTGGCCCGTCAACAAACACCGCAAGAGTCTTTTTTCCGCCCGATTTTTGAAAATATTTTTTAAATTTATCAAAAACTTGAGCCCTACCCATAAAAAACACTAACCCTAATTAAAACTAAAAGTATGAATGGTTAAAAGCCCTTAAATAGTTTTGTTTTTCCAAAAAAGCCAAGCAATTCTTTTTTAAATGCAACTGGGCAAAATATGTTAGTTTTTGATTACTAACAACAAAAATGTTGAAATCAAATTTACTAAAAGAAGGGATTGATTATGGCTGACGAAAAAAAATTTGAATCTGCAGGTTCTTTGAAACCTGGAAACTATGTACTCATTGATGAAGAAGTTTGTCAAGTTAAGAGTATAGAAAAATCTAAACCAGGGAAACACGGTGCAGCAAAAGCAAGAATAACTACATTCAATATTTTTACTGGACAAAAAAGAGGGTTATTAAAGGGAACCAGCGACGAAGTTGAAGTTCCAATCGTTCAAAAAAATACCGGACAAGTTATTGCAGTAGTAGGAGATATAGTACAAATAATGACTATCGATACTTACGAAACATTAGAAGCTCCAAAGCCAGTTGATGTACCCGGATTAGCTTCAGGTATTGAAGTTGAATACCAAAAATATGGTAACAACGTTAGAATTGTGAGGAAAAAGTAATTCTTCTTTCCTCAAAAAATTCTTTTTTTAAAATAATCATTTAATTAAGTAGTGATTTGCATATTAAGTGGGAGCGAAAAATTAATGGATTCAAAAAGAAAAAAAGCATTACTTTTAATTTCGGGCGGCTTCGATAGCCCAGTTGCGGGTAAGATTGCTCAAAAAGAATTCAACATTCAAGCAATTCACTTTTCACAAGAACCTTTTACTGATAATGCTCCTGAATTAAAAGCAGGAGCACTTTGCAAAAAACTTGGCCTCAAAGAAATGAATGTAGCAAAAGCAGGACAAGAATTCAAAACAATTGCTGAAGAATGTTCCCGTGAATACTATTTTGTTTTAATAAAAATATTCATGCTACGCGTGTCAGAAAGATTTGCTGAACAAAATAAAATAAAATTTTTAATTACAGGAGAAAGTTTGGGGCAAGTTAGTTCGCAAACTTTGAGTAATTTGAATACATTAAATAATTCAGTGAAAATACAAGTGCTTCGCCCAGTTTTGTTTCTAGAAAAACAAGAAATAATTGATAAGAGCATTGAAGATGGTTTTTTTGAAACCGCAAAAGGCCCAGAGATGTGCGATGCACTAGCGTCAGGAAGTCCTAAAACAAAAACAAAAGCATGGTATGTTGAGGGTGAATTAAAGAAATGCAAAATGAATGAATTAATTGAAAACACAATAAACAAAATTGTAAAAATAAAATTGTAATTAATAAATAATTGATAGAATGAGATGAATTGAATGAAACTAGATGAATTCGTTGGGAAACCTTGTAGAAGTAAAGTTGCTTTCGAATTTGTGCCAAAGCACTCAACAAAAATAAACTTAGAAGAATCAGTAAAAGAACTTAGAAAAGAATTTCTTGTAGAAGTAGAATCAAAATTATTGCTTATTGTTAGGATTGCTGACAAAAATATTTCAATATTCCCTTCAGGAAAAATTCTTGTGAGGAATGAAAAAATGGAACAAGAAGCGCGGAAAATTGCTGAAAGCGTAGTGAAAAAGCTTAAAACTAATTAAGCAGTAAATAATTGTTACTTAAAGCGGTTATTGAAATAGATGTGGTTTTCGTGAATGATTGTTTGTTTTGTAAATTTGTAAAAAAAGAAATTGAAGTAGGAACTGTTTTTGAAAATGATTACGTACTTGCTTTCCTAGATACTAATCCTGCGGGAAAGTTAGAGGGACACACATTAGTAATCCCAAAAATTCATTGCGCAACAATTGATGAATGCGATAACAATATTTTATGTGAAACAATCAAAGCAATTAAACTACTTGTTCCTGCAATAAAACAAGTTTCGGGCGCGCAAGGAATTAATGTTATTCAAAATAATGGAAAAGCCGCAGGGCAATTTATTAATCACCTGCACTTCCACCTTATTCCACGAGAAATTGGTGACGGGATAAGATTTGATGAAAATAGAAGAAACATTAAACCAATGGAACAACTAGAAGTGAGCAAAGCAATAAAGGAAGCCCTACTACATACAAAACAATAAATACTAGTGATTTACTAATTTAATCAGATGTCTAAAATACCAGATATAATAGAAGAAAAAGTTAACACTTTGCCCGTCGAGAGAATAGCTCCAAAAGACGACGACCAAATAAAAATGAGTTTGCGGATACGCGAACTTTATGGGAAAAAATTTTCAGATATAGTAAGAATTAAAAAATCATTTAAAACCACATTAATAATTTTTATTTTTTTAATATTTTTCACAATATTCTTAAAACCCGCAATTTTTATAGAACCAAACGATACAGGAATTATTATTAACAATTTATCAAAGAGAACAATAAGCGAAATTGCTATTTATAGGGTTGATTTTGATAAAGCACTTACCGAACAGTTAACAACAATAAATAGTATGGCTCCGATGGAAAACCAAGATATTTATACTCAAAAAGGACTAATAATAGCCTATTCGTTAGGAACCTTACCTGCAGTGGCAATTAAATAGATGTGATTATAATGGGAAATACACAAAATAAAAACTTGTCTTTGAAAAACAAAAGCATAATAAACGTAATACAAGAAATGGTCCAAAATAATGAAAGTAACGAAAAAATAATTAAATCCCTTAGTGAACTGGGTGTTGAAAAATCTCAAGCAGAAAGATTATTACTAATAGCCCAAGCAGATACTTTTACTTTATTAAAATCAGAAATAAAAAAAATGATTGATGAGTATGAAAAAGAAATAAATAAAAAAATTGAGGAAACCACAAAAATTATTGCAACAAAATCAATTAACCAAGAAAAGAAAACAGTTAGAATAGATCTTGAAAAAGACTTTATGAAATTTAAAGTAGATTTAACGAATTCCCAAAACAATCTTAAAAAAAGTTTAGAAGATAGTGTAGCAAAAATGGCAAAACTTTATGAAAAACAAAATGAGTCCCTAAAAGTTTCAAACAAAAGAATAACTGCTGTTGAACAAGATTTAGAAGAAACAAAACTTAAGGGAATTAAAGCAAGATTAAGTATTGCGAGAATATCAGTTACTTTATTTGGAATAATTTTATTTATTATATCATTATTTATGATTTGGGCGGGCTTGCAAGGAGAAACAAACATTGATTTGCTAACAGGTTCAGTAATAACATGCATAATGGGAGTAACACTAATATATTTTTCCGTAAATCTTTAATCAAATAATAAAACAAAAATAAAAAAAATTAGAAAAATGGTTAGGATTCTCTAGTAGTGCAGTAGAAGCTCAATTAACTTTCCGAACTAGGCACATATTAATTCTCTTGGCGCGTAATATAAGAACCGGTTTAACTAATTCTCCCACACACCCAAAATTTTACCGGCAAAAAGGATGGCTAATAATTTATAACCATCTTAGTGGAATGCTTAGTTATCTTAATTATTAAAGTTGGTGTTGGGTTTGGAACTGAATTTAGAAGAAATCGAAAAAGAAGAAGGAAACCCGTTCATTGAACGTTTTGAGGAATTCTTTAACCTAGAGTACAAAAAAGAAATTGAACGAATAATAGAAAGCTACCCTGAAGATAGAAGTGTTATAGTTGATTTTTCTAGGTTAGAAAGATTTGACCCTGTTTTGGGGGACGAATTACTTGACAACCCGGATGTTATAATAAAAGCTGCAGAAACAGCAATCCAAGGAGTAAATATTCCTTCACTAAATATTCAAGAGTTTAAGCCACATATTAGATTTAGTAACTTACCAAAAGATAGGGAACTAAAAATTCGGGACATTGGTTCAAAGCATTTAGGAAAAATGATTGCAATAGAAGGATTAGCGAGACTAACTACTGATGTTTTACCAAAAATATTACTTGCTTCTTGGAAATGCAAGCGTTGCGGAAATGTTTACAAAACCCCGCAAGAAAAACAAAATTTAAAACACCCCTCAATGTGCGAATGTAGGAGCAGAGAATTTGATTTAATGGAAGAACAATCAGTTTTCATTGATTACCAAAAAATTCAAATCCAAGAACCCTTAGAAAAAGTGAAAGGAAACGAACAAGCAACTTACGTTGAGGTTTATGTTACTGATGATTTTGTAAACAAAGTTTCTCCAGGAGACAAAACAAAATTCACTGGAATATTGAGGTTAAAGCCACCACAAAAAGAAGGAACCAAAACAGTTTATGGTAGATTCATTGAAGCAAATTTTGTTGAAGAAATGCGACACGACTTTGACGAAATTGATGTAACAAAAGAAGATTATGAAGAAATTTTAAAATTAGCAAAAAATGAAAAAATTTACGAAATGCTAACCAATAGTATTGCTCCATTAATTTATGGACACGACCTTGTGAAAGAAAGTATTGTTCTACAATTATTTGGTGGAGTAACAAAAAACTTACCCAACGACCAAAGAATTAGAGGAAACATTCACATAATTTTAATGGGCGACCCTGGTTGCGGAAAATCACAATTATTACAAGCAACTAGCGGAATTGCCCCAAAGAGCATTTACATTAGTGGAAAAACTTCTACCGGAGCAGGACTAACTGCTTCTGCGGTTAAAGACGAATTTGGTGAAGGGGGTTGGACACTAAAAGCTGGTGCTTTAGTACTAAGTTCTGGCGGAATATGCATGGCTGATGAATTAGACAAAATGGATTCAGAGGATAGGAGTGCATTACACGAAGCAATGGAACAAGGAATGATTTCGGTTGCAAAAGCAGGAATGGTTACTAGATTCAAAGCTGACTCATCATTACTTGCAGCAGCAAATCCAAAATATTCAAGATTCGATGAATTCAGAACATTTGCTGAACAAATTGATTTACCCTCATCACTAATTTCTAGATTTGATTTATTTTTTATGATAAGAGATGTTCTTGATAGAACAAGAGATGAAGAATTATCTCACCACATTTTGAAAACCCACCAAAGTGGAGAAAAAATAAGACAATCAAGTCAAACAGGAAAAAGTTTGGACAAAAAAGTTATTGAAGAAATAGAAAAATACACTAAACCAACAATTGAACCTGAAGTTTTGAGAAAATATATTTCTTACGCAAGACAAAAATGTTTTCCAATTCTTGAACAAGAATCTATCCAAAAAATAACTGACTTTTACGTTGATTTACGTGACCAAGGAAGACAACAAGGTGGTGCGTTCGCTGCAACCGCAAGACAATTAGAAGGATTAGTAAGATTAGCAGAAGCAAGTGCGAGAGTAAGGTTGTGTGACAAAGTTGAAATCGAAGATGCAGAGAGAGCAATTAGATTAGTGCGTTCATCATTAGAACAAACAGTTATTGACAAAAAAACAGGAAAAATAGATATTGATATTATTACTTCAGGAATTACTCACACAAAACAAACTAACTTGTCAACCCTAATGCGCATAATTAAGGACGCAATGGGACAAGGAATTGATATGGTTCCATTAGAACAAGTAATTGAAGAAGCAAAAACAAAGGGGATGGATGAATTATCAATTAATGATGCGTTAGTAGAATTAGAAAAGAAAGGAGAAATCTATAAACCAAGACACCACTTCTTGAAACCAACTAGTGCAAGGTAATTTTCAAATAAAAAAGTACCCCCCTTAATTATTCTGCCCTTGCATAAACACACAATTATAAACTCAAACAAAATAAACTACTTATGAAAAACAAAAAGAAAACAAAAAGAGCAAAAATAAAAAAGAACAAAAAAAATAAAACCAACAAAAATACTGCTCAAATAAGAAATAAAAACAACAAAACTATTACTCAAAAACCATCAATCAACAAACAAGCAATAATTATTTTACTAATTATTTTTTTAATAACACAATCCCTTGGATTAATTGCTGCTTATAGAATTAATGAACTGGCTTTACAAGAACCAATTTTTAGTGAAGACATTAATGCACTTGAAAACGGAGTTTATTTGTTTGTAATGATTCTAATAATGACTGGATTCTTGTTAATAATTTTGAAATACAAGAAAAGCCTAAATTTAATTTGGGCAATTGAAGCACTAGCCGTATTTTCCGCATCAACAATACTATTTGGAATATTTCTAGGCGAAATAGTTGGAATGTCAATTGCATTAGCAATATTACTGTGGCGCTATACTCACAGGGAAAGCATTTCGTTCAGAACATTTGTGAGCATAATTACTATTGCGGGAGCAGGGGCATTTATTGGCGCATCAATTGGAGTATTACCGGTATTTGCCTTTATAATTGTTCTAGCAATTTATGATATTATTGCGGTTTTTTACACAAAACACATGGTTACAATTGGAAAAGCAGTTACACAAAAAAACTTTGCATTCACAGTAGCAATTCCAACAAAAGAACACAACTTTGAATTAGGCAACGGGGATTTGGTTATCCCATTAATAGTTGCAACAAGCCTAATAATTAATGGACCATTCAAAAACAGCGCAATGTTTTCAGGACTCTTTGTAAATAATATTGGAATAGCAATAATTTGTCTAGGCGCAAGTTTCCTTGGATTAGTGTTTAGTATTAATAGTGTTGCATTACTAAAAAAACCAATGCCTGCTCTACCACCACAAACATTACTAATGGCGATAACAATAATAATTGCAATTCTTCTTGGACTTTAATTAAAAAAAATTAGTAAATAAAATAATTGCATTAACCCAAAGAAAATAATTGCATTAACCAAGTTATTCCATAATAAGCAACATAAGCAACTATAATGAACCTAATTGTTTTACCAATAAAACAACCAATAAAGAATTTTGTTTTAGAATATTTTATTAGCCCAGCTGCAAGCGCAATTACATCAAAAGGCAAAGGAACGGTTGCAAAGAGAATCAAAAAAGGCAACCCTCGTTTTTCTAGTTGTTGTTTTAATGAATCAAGTTGAGAAATTTCTTTTTTCTTCATTTTATCATAAGTTGCTCTACCAGCATAGCCAATAAAATAACCCGACATTTCACCAATTGCCGCACCAAGCGCAGTAATAATTGCGAGCATTAATGGAGAAAAAATTCCTAAACCAAAAAAATTGTGCGGAACCATCGCAGTTAACAAAATTAAGTCAATAGGAATTGGAATTAATACTGACGCATTAGCAATTATTGCAGCAATAAATAAACCTAAAGGGCCAATAGCCATTAAGAATTGAGTAAGTTCTTCAAGCATGAAATACCTTCGCTGGTGTGCTTTAAATACCTTTTGATGGGCAATTAATTTTAGGAAAGCAAAAAGCGATGCAAATTGATAAAAAAATGAGATGAAAAAGTTAAAAAGTGGATTAAAATGACTGAATTAAATTACGAAAAAATGCTTGAGAAAGCGTATACTAATATTCCAAAAAAAGCACTTGAACACGAAAGATTTGAAGTGCCAAAAGTAGATTCTTTTATTCAAGGAACAAAAACTATTATGAAAAATTTTAGTGGATTAATGGATGTTTTGAAGAGAGATGAAAAACATTTCTTGAAATACTTAACAAAAGAAACAGGAACAAGCGTTACAAAACTAAATAATCAATTGATAATTAACGGTAAAGTAAATATAATGCAATTAAATAAACTAATTGAAAATTATTTCAATCAATTTGTTTTATGCCCTGTATGCGGAAAGCCAGACACTCTAGTAATACACCAAACCGGTTCAAGATTATTAAAGTGCGAGGCTTGCGGAGCAATTAATCCAGTTAAAGGACTGTAGAAGCCCACACAAAAAAGGTGATTAAGAACGATAGCAAAAATGCATCAAATTGATTTGAGAAGAATACTTGCCGTGTGCGACGAAGATTGTATTGGAAAAACATTTGAACAAGACGAACTTTGTGTAACTGTTTCTGAAAAATTTTTTCGCGGAGAAAAAGTTGATGAAAAAAAATTAATTGAATTAATGCAAGAAGCAGATTCAATGAATTTGTTTGGAAAAAAATGCATTGGGATAGCAGAAAAAGAAGGTTTATTAAACCGAAAGCAAGTCATTATTATTGGACAAGTCGAACACGCCCAGATTTATAGGACGTGAATTCAAACGATTTTATTTTTGGAGAATGGTGAGTAGATTGGCTAACTTTAACAGTCAGAAGAGAAAAAATTCTTTTTCAGGAAAAAAGGGTGGTGGAAGAAAACCCGGCGCACCCGTACAAACCGAAGAAAGTTTTTTTAGTAGAGTAAGATTACCAAATGTTGAAGAAGGCGAACAATTTGCTTTAGTTACACAACTAATGGGAACAAACCAAATTCGTGGAATTTGCCAAGATGGACAAGAAAGACAATTTAGGATTCCTGGAAAATTATTAAAAAAAGTTTGGATAAGAGAAAACGATGTAGTAATTATTAGATTATGGGATTTTCAACCATCAAAAGCCGATGTTGTTTGGCGATTCATGGGAAACCAAATTGAATGGTTAAAGCGAAACGGAAAATTACAAGGGTTACCAATATAAACAAAGTTATTTAGGCGGGGTTTAATCCAAAAATAAACCTGCAATCAGGTGCTGGAAAACTATTTATTAAAGCTCTTACTAAAGTAATACTTATGCACGAAGAAAAAGACGAAAAAATATTCAAGAATGAAAACTTGAGAAAAATATTTGAGGATGTTTTTGATTCAGCAACAGTAGGAGCAATCCACGAGCTCGCAAGAAAAAAATACATTGACCAAGTAGAATATGTAATTTCAACAGGAAAAGAAGGAAACGTTTTCAGGTGCCAAGCAGGAAAAGGATTTTACGCACTCAAAATATACAAAGTAGAAACATCTGATTTCAAACACATGGCAGATTATATTACTGGCGATGAACGCTTCAAAAATGTTAGGAAAGACAAATTAGAAATTATTAAAGCTTGGACAAAAAAAGAACAAAGAAATTTGTTTGATTTAAATAATGCGGGGGTTCGTGTCCCTTTACCAATAGCTTATAATAGAAATTGCTTAGTAATGGAATTTATTGGAAAAAATGGTGTGCCTGCGCCCCGAGCAAAAGAAAAACCATTTACTGAACCAGAAAAACAATACACTGTTTTGTGCGATTACTTAGCAAAAATGTACATTATAGGGTTAGTTCACTCCGATTTAAGTGAATACAATATTTTGAATAATGACGAAGAGTTAGTTATAATTGATGTAGGACAAACAATAACTGTAAAACACCCTAGCGCAAGAGAATTTTTTGAACGCGACATTAATAATTTATCAAAATGGTTCAAAAAGCAAGGAGTGAAAACAAATTATGAAGAAATGTATGCCAAAGTAAAGAAGCTTGCAAACAAAATCGAAACAAAAAATGAAAAAAAACAAAAAAACATTAGAAAAAAGATGAAAAAAACAAAAAAAGAACAGAAAAAAAACAAAAAAAAATGAAAAAAACAAAAAAAGAACAGAAAAAAAACAAAAAAAA
>CAYLWD010000012.1:0-13091 GCA_964387305.1 uncultured archaeon | reverse complement strand
ATATCTCCGGTTTTTTTATAATGTTCTAGTTGTCCGAGTCTTTGTCGTAATAATTGTTCTTCTTTTAATCTAATGCTTGTTATTTGTTCAAGCATTTCTTCTCTAATTATTGGTGAAGTAAGATTCCTTAACCTTGCTTCTTCTCCAGCAGGTAGTACTCCACCTTCACGTCTTTTTACTTCTCTTAAGAAAGCTATTTGTTTCAAAATTTGATCATTGGGGGCCTTATTAGATTTAAGTTTAGAGCCCTTTGGTTTTCTCGTACTTCGCCTAGGAACTTTAGGGGCACTTGCTCTCATGCTAATAATATGCTGGCTTCCCTTTAAAACCTATTCGATTTTCTTGTTTTTTCAGAGTTAATGTAGTGTTGATTTATTTAAAATAAAAAAATTAGTAAAAAGAATTTTTAAAAAAATTGGTTGAGAATGAGACTTATTCCTCATCCTCAGTATCAGTATCGTCGTCAACGTCATCTGCACTATCTTCGTTGTCCGAATCGCCTAAATCAAAATCTGCTTTTAGATATTCAATATATGCCATAAAATCCCCTCTTTTTAATTTATTTTTTCGCAAAAATCTTTTCGAATTTTGCTATAAAGTAGTTCTGAGCGAATATTTATAAAGCTTTCAGAAGGGGGGGCTGGTAAAGAATGTTTGCTTAGAATTTAGAATATTACTAATGCTATTTGTTGTAATAATACAAAAATTAGAGCATTAAGAATCATCACTAATAGCCAAGCTATTATTGCTCTTGATTTTTGTTGTCCAACAAGTATTTTTATTAATTTGTAAGAATAAAAAAAGAACATCATTGTTAGGATGAGCGATAAAAAGAATATTATTACTGCAACTCCGAGCGTTGCGGGATTTACCAAGAACGAAATTGCTAACCAAGCTACCCCTATAGCAATCATTATTATCCAAAGTTCACCAATTGCAGAAGCCACTTGTCCGAACTTTAGTTCCCTTACTTTTTTTTCTTTAAACATAATATGGAATGCCCAAAATAGTAAGCAAATCAAAGCCCATTGCACTACCATTGAAATAATATTGACTCCAATTACTAGAACATTATTTATTTGCAAAAAAATTGCTGCTCCAAAAAGAATTCCTGCAACTATTGCAGTTACTAAGGATTCTAGAATAGAATTGCGTTTCAAAGCTCTATTCAACGCTACCGTCGGGTTTGTAAAAATATTCATTCCAAATCACTCAAATAATATTTTTTCTAGTATTTAAACCTCACTAAAGCCTATAATTTACTTCTCTTTATTATTCGTCGTTTTATTTTTTTTTCATCCCTTATATGCATTGAGGTGTGTGTTTTTGAAACATCTACTATAAAATTTCCGTGAATAACATCGCGTCCAATAAGAATCGGATAAGGCAATAATTCTCTATTTTCAATACTAACTTCTGCTTTAATTCTTTTTCCTTTAATTACAATTATTGCTCTAGCAACTGCTCTTCGTGCATAGCCCTTTGGGGTACCTGCTTTCTTAACTTTCACACTCTTAACAATTGGACCAATGCCTGCTTTTGCCGCTACCCTAACATCAACACTACTCCTTGTTGCTCCAGTATCACACAAAGCTTTCTTTTTAACCGTTCCTTTAGAACCAATTATTTTTACAATTTCAAGTAAACCAATTGTGTTCTTTTTAGCCATAAAACCACGTTTGTAAGAATAATGCCCTTTTCTTTGCTCTAAACACTAGGGTTTGTGCTTTAATAAGTTTTTTGGTTTCAATATTATGCATGAAAGTTCTAATAATTTCTGAAAAGAAGTCTTTTGCATTACCCTTCTTTGAGGCGTTTAAAGAAAAAAATATTAGAGTAAAATATTTGAGGTTGGAAAAAATTAATTTAGTTAATAAAAAACATTCTACTACAATAAAGCCCGTCGGAAAAGAACTTAATTCTTTTGATGGAGTTTTTCTCCAAGCGCGTTCAAGTCTTGCCCCCTTTATTGAACCCATGCTTGATGAGTTCGAAGCAAAAAATATTTATTGTAATGCAAAACAAGGTTCTTTTTATGCTTGTAATAATGAGTCATTCAAATTAGTTTCTCTTTCTCTTTGTGGGGTTTCCACAATAAGGGCGACAATTACTGGAAGTGACAAGAGTATTGAAGCGCTTTCAACCAAAATTACTTATCCAATTGTAATAAAATCGATTAAAGGCAATGCTATTCAACAATCTATTTTGTTGAAAAAAAAATCTGAGCTAGATTTATTTGTAAAAAGTATTCGCTCTGATATCGATTCTTTTATTATTACTGAACACATTGAATCCGATTTGATTTCGTGCATTGTTATTGGAGACGAAGTTATTGCAATCAAAAGAAAATATGCAGAGGATAATATTTGCCAATTAGAAAAAGGGGCTAACTATAAAGTAACTGATTCTGAAAAAACGCTTGTATTAAAAGCAGCGAAGTGTTTGTCCCTTGATATTGCTCAAGTTGATATTTCTGAAGAAAAAGTTGTTGATATTAAATCAGTAATTGATTATGCTGTTTTTGATAAAATCTCTTCGGATAGTGTAGAATTGAAAGTTGCCCAATTTTACTCTTCAAAAATAATTGAACACGGAGAAAAATCTTCAATATTCTCAGAGTTTTTTGGAATAAAAGATATTATTTCTAAAACAATTTTTTCGAGGTTTTTTAAATGAAGCGTGTTCATACCTCTAAAAAAATTAAATCTTCTCGAGTTGATAAAAAATCAGAACCTGTTGATGATGATATTTTTACAGATGATGCTGATTTGCTTTCAGTAAAAAACAAACGAAAACCAAAATCATTTTTAATAATTGGTTCGAAACTTTTCAAACGTTCGACAATTAATGAATTAATTTCTGAGAGCAAAAATTATTTTGAAACAGTTTTGTTTGTTACTGTTGATAAAGTACAATTACAAACTGTTGATGAACAAGTAGGATTGTATTACAAAGGAAAAAACCTTTTAGATTTTGATGTTATCTATCCACGGATTTCTTCTAGAGATTATTCTATTGGGGAAGCAGTTATGAAGGCAATTGAAAGTTCTTCAGCATACTGTCCCGTAAGTTTAAGGGGTTATCAAGTTTCTAACCACAAGTACCATACATCTCAATTACTTCACAATGCTGGAATGCCAAGTGTTGCTACTGCATTATCAATTTCCCCAAAATATGCTGAACAATCAATTGATGAAATAAAATTTCCAATGGTTTTGAAACTGATTTCTGGATTTGCTGGAAAAGGAGTAATGCTTGTTAATGATTCGAAACAATTAGTTAGTTTACTTGATACGGTGCATATGTTTGAACAAGTAATTTGTATGCAAGAATTTATTAAAGGAAAAAATTCGGATATTAGATGTTATGTTACTGGAAATAAAGTTATTGCAGTTAAACGCACTGGAAGACGCGGTGATTGGAGAGCAAACATTTCTCGAGGGGGATATGCAGAACTAGTTGAAGTTACTCCTGAAATGAAACGCATTGCTTTAACTTCTTCAAGATTACTTGGAATGGATATTTGTTCAGTTGACTTAATGCAAACATCCAACGGTTTTGTTATTATTGAAGTTAATTTTATGCCAGGGCCATTTATAAAATTCTTGGGAACGCTTATAATAAAAGAATGGGCGAGGTTTATTTTCAATAAAGCTTCTGAGTCAAGTGAATAAAACTTTTTTTTACGCATAATATTTTTGTTGAGTGGATTTTGAATGGTTAAGTTTTATGATTACAAGTTAATTGACCAAAAGGTTTGTATTCTTTCTTCAAGCATTGAAGCAAATTTGCTTTCTTATATTAATCCTACTAACCTTGAACAACAGCAAAAAAAATTCTTTGAAGCAATTCAAAATGATTTGGAATATAATCCATCTTTTACTTATTTATCAAAAAACCCAATTTATAGTTATTTTTCATTGAGTCATTCTTTTTCTACTTATAAAAAAGAGTTGCTTGCGTTGCTCCCTTTGCTTGGCGAGGATTCTCTTGGATTAATTTTTGAAAAAAAAATTGAGGATTTGCTTTCGAGAATTGAATTAATTAGGAGTATTGCCACTGAAAATTTTTCAGGTAATGCAGAATCTTACTATGGTTTAGTTGGTTTGAATTTGTTGCATCGTGCTAAAGAAATTCTTTCAAAAAAACCTCTGTATGAGGATTCAAAAATTTCTCTTGATGATGCAAAGAAACAAATTGATTCTTTTTTGAAGAAAAAAAAACTCAAATATAAAGTTTTTTTCCGAAATCCAGCTGGTTCAAAATATGCTGTTAATATTAATGCTAAATTGATTAATATTAATAACAACATTTCTTTTTCAAAGGGGGAATTAAAGCGTTTAATTGCTCATGAAATTGAGGGGCACGTTTATCGTTATGAGAATGGATTTGAACAACCATATAAAATTTTTTCTAAGGGTTTATCCAAAGAAATGCTTGAAACAGAGGAAGGAGTAGCAGTAACTGTTGAAATGCGTCAAGGAATTAATGTTGATTCTCAATTATTCCAATATGCTGGGCGGGTTCTTGCAGTGCATCTTGCTTCAAAAAATGATTTTTTCAAAACTTTTTCTGAATTAAGAACTTATTTTGACGAAGAAGATTCTTTTTTGTTAACTCTTAGGGCAAAGCGTGGCACTTTTCACCAAGACCGAGGAGGAGCGTTTACAAAAGATATTCTTTATTTGAAGGGAATGCTTGTTGTTGAAGATTTTTTGAAAGATGGTAAACTTGAGGACTTGTATTATGGTAGGTATGCTGTTAGTGATGTTCCTTTAGTGAAAGATGTTGATGGTTTGAAGAAACCAAAGTATTTGCCCGAGTTTTGATTAGGAAACAAAGTATTTGCCTGAGTTTTGATTACTAAGTTTTTATTTACAAAAATTAAACTATTTTAAAAAATTCTTAATGCTCCTATCATAGCTCTTTTCTTTTTCTTTAGAAAAATAGCATGCAGGTAATTCTTTTCTTTCTCGATGGTAAGCAATGCATTCACAACAAATTCCTTTTTTTTCACAGTCGTAAGTGCAGTTACACTTTTTTAGGTTTAGGTTTTTTCTACATTCCATTTTTAACACTTTTTTTTGAGTTTGTTTAAAACTAATGCAGGGGAAGAGATTCGAACTCTTGAAGGCACTAAGCCACAGGATATCGCCAACAATTTATTTACTAAAATCGTTTCTTGAGTCTAGCGCATTTGACCGCTTTGCTACCCCTGCGTTTGCACTTTAACTGCTAATATTTAACTCGTCGAGGAATGCTAATAAAAACCTTGCGTGAGCCACTGTTTGAATTTGTTTAAATGTCTCTTGTTTTCTGGTTTAACGAGTGCAAAAAACCTTTTAGTGTTCTCTTTTCCTTCAAGTCTTAGTTCGTAAGAGTTATAATTTCCATTTGACGGCTTATTAGTTCGAATTCCAAAATTAAGATTTTGAAGTAAAAGCATTTGCCTTACTTTTTTGGCAAGATTTATTGAAACAGTGCTGAATATTACTGTTGGTCTGTGTCTTGTTTGTTTTTGCCATCTGCTTGCATTTTTGTTATAAGACTTCTTGAAGTAAATGCATCCGTCGGTGTCAAATAACCCTCTAATAAAACTTGTGTGCATTTTTGGATTTGAAATGATGCTTTTTGGAACTTTCACTATATTGCATTTTTTTCCCACAGGCATTTTAGATAAAATAAATTGTTTAGTAACTTCTTTTTTTCCAACGCAAATTCCGTAAGTTCCCCAATATGAAAAATCTCTTGGAAAAACATCAATGTGAAATGTTTTTTTAAACAAGAATTTTATTCTCTTATTATAATATTCTTTTTCATCTGTTGGATTTCCTGAAATGAAAAGAGATATTCCAGAATTACCTTTGCTCATCCACCCGTCACCTGCAAAAGCTCCAAGTAATTCTGCAAAATATTTGTTCATTATTAAAAAAAGTTTTTTTGGGTTAAATACTTTTTTAAGGTTCTTTGCCGGTTAAAGTCTTTTTAGAGAAAATTTCAAAATTATTAATTAGTTAGTAAATTCTAACAAATCAGCATATTTTATATTCGGGAAAACACTTGCTCGAACAAAAACAGTTCCTTCCTCGTTTTCAATTAATGAATCCACTTGGTCAGAGCCTTTTCTTAATTCAGTTATAATCATTTCTCGCTTGTCTTTTCTGGTTTTATAATTTTTTCCCAAAACCCCTTCTTCAACTATGCCTGAAATCATTAGGGTTTCTGCAACAGAATAAATCCCATTTACTCGAAAAACACCTATTATTTGGGGAGGAATATTTTCAATTGGAACTTGTTTTTCTTGGGGCGGTTCTTGTCCTTTAGGAGAATCGTTTTGTTCTTGAGATTTTTTTTGTTCTTGGGGGTTGTCCTCCTTTTTTTGAGAATAATCTTCTTGTTCTTGTGAGTCTTCCTCTTGGAGAGAATCTTCTTCTTTTGTTTCTTCTCCAAAATCAACGTCTTGTAGTTCTTGTGGTTGGCTTTTCTTTATATAATTTGGTTGAACCATTTGTGGATTATCTTGAATAGTTGAATTGTTTGGATTCACTACTAGTGGAGGTGTTTGTTGAGCATAATTTGATTGAACTAAAACCTTTTTTTGTTCAACATTACTTGCACTTTGATATTTTGGAGTATAATTATAACGTAGTCCACTCCCTGCAGTAGAAACTTCATTATGAACTCTTTGTAATCCTTCTTGATTTGCTTCAAGTTTTTTTTCAACAACTTTTTGTACTTGGTCTTCACTCAAGTTATTTTCTGTTGAAAAAGAATCCAAGAACTCTTCGCTATTAAAATTAGTTTCTTTATTATTGCGTTCTGACTCGGATTTTCGGTGATTTGGAATAATTGTATTCGATGAAGGTACAGTATCTGCAGAATTTTTGTCAGTTTGTTTCCTCTTTTTTAAGAAATCCAGTAAACCCATGCTATAAACCTAGTAACTATTGTTCACTGAAACAAATAAAAACAATTACTTTAGCATTTTTTCGGTTTTCTTTGAAAATTTTAGTAATTTTGCATTCTGGTAGGGAGGGGGGAGGTGTGGTTTGTGACAAAATTTTTATTTGAAAACATTCCCTGTTTCATTACTCCAAAAAATTAAATCAATTTCACCAAAATCAATTTTATTTTTTATACAAAAAGATTTCATTTTTTCTTCAATTTCTAAGTAACGTTTCTTTGTCAAGCTTGGTGGCAATTTTTTTATCACTCCGCATTTAATTAAGTTTTTTAATATGTGTCTATCAAGGATTGCAATTTCTTCTCCAAATCCAATGTTGCGAAGAAAGTGAGAAGATTCTTTCAACCCGTAGCCTTTCACGTTTTTCAACAAATATTCTCTACATTTTATTGCATTAGTTGGTAAACCATTTTTTTGAAGAATTTTTTTTATTTTTGATGGAGGGAATTTTTTTTGTGCTTCTGCCAATCTATACGATTTTGTTTTGTAAAATCTCACATTATGCATGTGTTTTGCTTTTTGTTCAGCACTTCCTTTTTTGAGTAAATTTTCTTTTTTTAATTTCTCTATAGTTGCAAATGCTCGATGAGCAGAACTTTGGGGAGTTAGTAAACAAAAGCAGAGTTCTTCAAAAATTTTTTCTTCCGAAAGCCAGGTTTTTTTGTAATTTAAAAGAGCTTCTTTGATTTCTTTTTCAAGCTTGGGCGAAGCGATGCAAAGCTTTTTTGTTTTTGGGTTTCCTGAAGCCAATTTTTCAGCTCCTTTTATTAGTAATTCTCGCATAGCCTTTCGAAGTGAGCTTGTGGATGTTTGCAACAAGGGCATTCATTAGGAGCTTCTTTTCCAGTGTGTATATACCCGCAGTTCCTACACTTCCACTTTATTTCTTTGTTTTCTTTGAAAACCTTTTTTTCCTTTAAGTCTTCTAAGAGTTTTTTGTACCTTGCTTCATGTTTTTCTTCTACTTCTCCAACTTCTTTAAAGAATTTTTCAGCATCTGCATATCCTTCTTCTTTTGCAATTTTTTCAAATTCTGGATACATTTGGTTGGTTTCGTAGTGTTCGCCTTCAATTGCGGCTTCCAAGAACCCTTCTAGTCCTTTTTCATTTTCTTTTAATAATTTCCAAATCATTTTTGCGTGTTCTTTTTCGTTGAGTGCGGTTTCCTCAAAAATAGCCGCGATTTGTTCATAACCTGCTTTTTTGAATTCTTTAGCAAAATAATCGTACTTGTTGCGCGCTTGACTTTCTCCTGCAAAAGCAATCCAAAGATTTTTTATTGTCTCAGGATATTTTAATATTTTTGAATTATTTTCTTCAACCATACAAATCTCCTCCACTACCCAAGCATTAAATCGTCAACAGTATTTATTTGTTCAGCATAACTTTCAAATAATTTTACGTGTTCTAACTCAAATTCAGCTAATTCTCCAAAAAACAATTTTATTTCACTAGTTGTTTTTTCTGTAGCGTCCTTATAGAATTCATAGGCCATTTTTTCTCTCCACAACGCATAAAGTATTGCAGTAGTATCATCTTTTCCTGCAGGAAATTTGTGAACATCAAGCATTGTTGATTTTGGGAATTCTATCTTTACTTGTGTATCCGTTTCAATGAGTTTCTTGAGTTCGAGAATTTTATTCAAATGCATTTCTTCTTCTTTCACCATAAATTCAAAAAATTTTCCTATTGAATTAGCCTTATTTTTTTCGGCTTCCTTAGAGTAGAAACTCATGCTTCCGCTTTCAATGTGTTCAGCAATTTTTAATGCGCCTAGTATTGCTTCTTTTGAACCAGAATCAAGTTCTTTAATTGCATTAAAAATTTCTTTTGATTTTACAAATTCCATTTAACCGCTTCCCTTGTATTTAATAATTAATAAAATTGCTTTCTTGTTTAAAGCTTTTCGATTCCACATTTAACATGCCTAATTCGAATAAAACTGGTCCAGACCAATTTGTATATGCTGTTTCTGTAGAAGAAATAAAACCTGTTGAGAAAGAACTCATTAAATTGTATAATAGAGAAATATTTGAGAAACAAGTTTATTTAGAACAATCTAGGAAATTTGAAGGAGTAATTATTGAAACCTTAAAAATTCTTATTGAACAAGAAGAAAAACACACCTTATTTTTGCGCATACTTTTATCAAAAATAAATGTTAATGTTCCGGGGCATTATACCGAAAACATTTTTTCTAATCTTAATGAACCCATATCGAAAATAATTAAACAAGACATTGAATATGAAAAATTAGCGATTCTTGAATATAATAATGCTATAAAAAAAGCTTCTCCTAATTTGAAATTAATACTTGAACATATAATGCACGAAGAGCTTTTTCACATAAAAAAACTCCAGGATTACTTGGCTGAGCACAGTCTATAAAAGTTTATTTCTTTAGCAAAAAAAGTTGAGCTTGAATTTTACAAAAAACTGACTAAAGTTGGAATAATTTTCGAAGGATATTAATTGGATTATTGATTGATATAATTAATATTTTTGATGTAAAGAATTAAATACTCCTATTGTCTATTAGAATTATGCACAGTATTACTGCAAGAGCTTCTTCAGCTGTACGGAGAAGACACATTGTAAATAGGGTTCTAGCTTCTCAGAAAATAAGTAAATCTGTAAAAAGAGCAGATTATTTGCGGGATTATAATATGTTTCTTTTTAAACAAAGTGGTGCACTAGGGGTGAGGCTTGATTCTGTTATAATGCATCAAAAAGGAAAAATTAATTTGGGTAGAAGCTTTGATGCACGTGAAGAAGCGAATTCGGTTTTGCGGGATTTGCGGAATCTTAACGGACATTTAACAGATTTTTTTAGGAAGAGTTCTCATAAAGAAAGAATGGTTCATTCTGCTTCGCTTTCATCCGATCTTACAAAGTTAATAAAAAAATGTAATGCTTTTTCAAAAAATAGTGCGGTTGTTTTTGGTCCGCGAAGAAAACAAGTTATGGCATTATTTCAAATACAGATTGATTCTCTTAAAAGAAAAGTACGTGTTTTGGCACCAGTTAAGAAGAAATAAATTTTTTTTTAAATGAAACGCTGGGAACGGGATTTGAACCCGTGCGCCCGGAAGGGCAACAGCTTAGCAGGCTGCCGCATTAAACCACTCTGCCATCCCAGCTGAACGACAAATAATAACACTTGTATTACAAAAAATATTGGCAGGTAAGCATTAAAAAGTGTGCCACTTCACTTGGGGAGAAGGGGGGTAGGAGAGTGTGTTTTCAAAAAATGTATTTATTAGATTTATTTTTGTTTATAGCTCTTTTTAAATCCATTTTTTATTTTTAAAGTAAAGAATCATTATTGTTGTGATTAATATACTAATTATCCAAAATAGTGCATAACCATATTCCCAATATATTTCAGGAAAGTACCTAAAATTCATTCCATAAATTCCTGCAAGGAAAGTTAAGGGCATAAATATTGTCGCAATTATTGTAAGTATTTTCATTACGTCATTTGTTTTGTTACTAACACTAGACAAATATATTTCAATCATACCCGAAGCCATATCCCGCAGTATTTCGATATTATCAATAATTTGGATTGTGTGTTCATAGAGGTCACGTAAATATAGTCTAGTAGATTTTCTGATTATTGATGACTCGCTTTTTTCCAAACCAGAAGTTACTTCTCTTAGTGGCCAAACTGCTTTTCTAAGGTAAATTAAATCTTGCTTTAATTTTTGTGCTTTGTGCAAAGTGCGTATATTCGGCCGCTCTAATAATTCTTCTTGTAATTCCTCTATTTTTTCGCCGATTTTTTCAACAACCAAATAATATTCATCAATTATGCTATCCATCATAGTGTATTGTAGATAGTCAGCGCTGTAATGCCTTATTTTTCCCTTCTTTTTTCTTATGCGTTCCCTTAAGGGGTCAAAAATATCTCCTTCAATTTCTTGGAATGATAACACAAAATTTTTTCCAAGTATTATACTTATTTGTTCTAACTCTAGTTTGCTTTTTTTTTCATTGTAGTTAATCATTTTCATTACAGTGTATAAATAATCATCAAAATCTTGGTTCTTTGAGCGTTGATTTGTATTAACGATATCTTCTAGTAGTAAGGGGTGGAATTCGAAAACTTCTCCAAGATTTTTTATCATTTTTATATCGTGAATTCCGTCAACATTTACCCAAGTAATAGTGTCGCGTTTCTTAAATTTGAAGCAATCACTTGCTTTTTCTACGGTGTGTTCTTCGAATCTACGGTTATTATAATCTATAACAGTTATTTTCGGCTTAGCTGTTCTTTTTTTTCCAATGTAGACAACCGAACCTGGAGGGAGTCCAGCTTTTTCACTTATCCTAGTATTGCTTCCATTCATCTTTGAGAATAGGCTCTGGTTATTAAAAAGCTTTTTGCTATAGTGTTTGATTTAGAAATCAATTCTTACTTTTTTCAATAATTCCTTGTGCAGCAATTATTCCTGTTACTGCTGCGCCAACAATATTTCCTGATACTCCAGCTCCGTCCCCAGCAACATAAAGTCCAGAAATTTTTGTTTCAAGGTGCTTATTAGTAAGTAATTTACTTGAACGAAATTTTACTTCAGGAGCATAAAGAAAAGTAGAGTCCCCATTTATTCCAGGCAATATTGAATCAAGCATTTCTATTCCCTCAATAATATTCATTGTAATTCTGTAAGGCATTGCCATTCCAATATCCCCAGGAACTGCTTCTGCTAAACTCGGGGTAATGTGTGAATGCAAAATTCTTGTTGGAGTACTCCTTCTACCAGATTTTAAATCCTTCAACCTTTGAATAATTGGTTTTCCTCCACCAAGCAAAGTAGCTCCTTGTGCAATAAAGTTAGCATACGCTCTTGTATTTTCTAATGGTTCCGTTAGAGCAATTTCTGTTACTAAAGCAAAATTAGAATTCTCTGAATCATGATTAGAATTAGAGTGTCCATTAACGCAAACAAAATCCTCGTATTTTTCTATTGCAACGTGCCCCCTTGGACAAGGACAAAAAGTTCTAACTACATCATCATAAGTGGGGGTATACATTTTGAATACTGTTTCATACATTTGTTCAGCGTGTTCCTTCAAAATGCTTGAAGGAAATTCCACTCGCACCCCTACTTCAATTTGTCCATAAGCTTCTTCGAGTGCATGTTTTTTTGCAAATTCCTGTATCCATTTAGCATTGTATCTTCCCGGAGCACAAATAACATTTTTTCCAAGTATTTCTCTTCCATCAGAAAGTTTTACTCCTTTGATTGAGTTGTTCTCAACAATAACATCATCAACTTCTGTTTCTGGCATTAGTTCAACTTTTTTTTCTTTTAAATAATCTTGGAACTTTTGCATTATTGCAGGCAACCTATCAGAACCAACGTGAATAGTTTTTCTAATATATAATTTTATATTACTTTTTTCTGCAGAAATTACTAGCGCCTTTGTTTTTTTAACATCCTTCGGATAATATTCTGGGAGAACGCCAAAATCTAATAATAATTTTTCAACATAATCAACATATAATTGGTATTCTTGTTCAGTATAGAGGTGAAACATTTTTTCGTGACTAAGTACTGGAGTGAAATGTAATTTTCCGTCAGAAAAAGTTCCTGCTCCCCCAAAACCAGTCATTACTTCGTCTTTTGTTCTTTTTTCAATTAGTTTTCCTTTATCAATTAAGAGCACATTAAGATTAGATTTGGTTGCAACTTCATAAGCTGCGAACATTCCTGCTGGTCCAGCACCAATAATAATTAAGTCGTACAAGTGATTCCCAGTAAGTACTATGCTTGTGAAAAGTATAAATAGGTTGCGCTCAACTTTTTTTGCGTTTATTTTTTATGGAATGTTTTTGATTACTGCTTTTTCCAATATCATCATACACTGCTACCCAGTAAAAGTTTACTGCGATTTGTACCCAAATAGAGTAAATTGTTTGAATAATAACAACAAACAGTACTGTACTAAATAAAATAATCCAATAAGGGTCGCTTATTCCTGGAAGTCCTGAACTAAATACCGCTGGGGAAAATATGCCTGTGTTGGTATAAATTAATTGTGCTATTATTGAAATTAAAAAATTTGTTCCTGCAAAAATTATTCCTATAAGTATTACTGCAATTAGTATTTCGAATTCTTT
>CAYLWD010000011.1:0-13447 GCA_964387305.1 uncultured archaeon | reverse complement strand
TTAAAAACCCTCACAGTTAAGAAAACAATACGACAATAAACGAAGTCAAAGTATTGCTTTTTATTTGGCTTTTTTTTGGATACTTTTAAATGAATGAAAAACTGTTTGCGAGAGTCGCTCTAGTAATAGTAATAATTGGATTAATTTTTTTTATTATAACTTATAAGGAAGAGTTTCAAGAAAAAAAAGTTGGAGAAATGCTGGAAGCGAGTGAAGGAGAAAAAGCTTTGCTCGAAGGAAAAGTTGATTATGTAATAAGACAAGATTATTCAACACAATTCGTGCTCAATGACGGAACAGGAAAAATAACTATTTATTATTCAAAAGAATTCAAACTACAAGCAAATGATTTCGTAAAAGTATTTGGAGAAACAATTCAATACAATTCAAAACAATCCATCAAAGCAATTAAAGTAATCAAGGTAGATTAAAGTGATTACACTAATTTTTTCTGCAAGCATTGGAATAATTTGTGGATTAATTGCAGGATTACTACCAGGACTTCATTCAAACAATATTGCAATAATAATGGTTCTTATCCCCCTGGGGGAAATAGGGAATGGTTTCGAATTCACTGTATTCATGTTGAGCATGGGAATCGTACAATGTTTTACTGAATTTATTCCCAGCACTTTCCTTGGGGCCCCGGATTTAAATAGTTTCGAAAGTGTATTACCTGCACACAGGTTATTCAATAAAGGAAAAGCATTCCAAGTAATTACACTAACCACTTTTGGGGGATTGTTTGCATTATTTTTGGGAACAATAATGAGTCCCGTATTTTTTTTACTAATAGAAGAAAATTCGGAAACAATTATTTATGCTACCCCATTTGTGTTAGTGTTTGCACTAATAGCGATGGTTCTAACAGAAGAAACTAGAACCAAAAAAATAATTGCAATATTTACAATAATTTGCGCAACAACACAAGGCTTCTTGTTCCAAGAACAAATATTTGCATTAATTACTGGATACTTCGCGGTGCCAATGTTGCTAGAAGGAGTAAAAGAAAAACAAGAAAAAATTGAACAAAAACTAGAAGGAAAAATAAATTTTTTTGAGAATAGTGTTGATTCAATAAAAGGAACTATTGCTGGGAGCATAGTTGCACTAATGCCTGGAATTGGTTCTAATACGGCAGCACTAATAGTAAAACAATTTTCTGTAATAAAAAATTCTGAAGGATACTTAACAATGCTCGGAGCAATTAGTGTAAGCAATTTTTTGTTTGCGTACGCAGTACTATTTGCTTCAGAAAAAGCTAGGAACGGGGCAATGATTGTGGTAGGAGAAAAAATTGTTCAAACAACAATAACCTTCCATTCAGGGCTAGCAGTAATGCTATTCGCGGGAGCAATTGGAGCACTACTAACCATAATAATTGCTAGGGTAGCTTCAAAAATAATTGATGAAGAAAAACAAAGGAAAGCATCAAAACTAATTCTGGGAGGATTATTTATTTTAGTGGGAGGATTCCTTGGAATTAATGGAATAATTGCACTAATTTTTTCTTCAGCATTAGGTTACTTTGTTGCACACACAAAAGTAAAGCGAAGTACTTGCATGGCTTGCTTAATTGTTCCAGTAATGCTTTTCTACTTATTCATACTATTTTGAGTACATGGATTCTATTTGGAGAATAAAAAAAAGAGTACTAGAAGAATTACTCGAAGCGAGTGAAAATAGTTTACCGAACGAATTTGCTTGCTTGTTGGGAACCATCAAGGACAGAAAATTTGTTGAAGAATTTATTGTGCCCCGAATAGAAGCGAGTGTTTATTCTACTAGTATTCACTTACAAGAAATTCCTTTTGATGATAGTATTGTTGGGAGTTTTCATTCACACCCGAGCGGAGTCCCTGAACCGAGTAGTGCGGACAAAAAATTATTTACAAGATACAAATTGAATATTATTGTTGGTAGAAGCAAAGAGGGCTGGAGAGTAAAAGCATTTAATAAAAATAGTGAAAAAATTGAGTTTCAGTTGATTGACTGAACTTCGTTTTAAAACCTTTGTGGAGAAAGATTGTTTTATGGTTGTAAGCGGAAAAAATAGGATTGCGGTTATTGATTATGATAATTGTAATTTTGATAAATGTGGGAATTACTTGTGCGAAAAGGTTTGTCCTGTGAACAGAACAGGCAAGAAATGTATTACCCACGAAGAAGGAATGAAGCCAACAATTAGTGAAGAACTTTGCATTGGTTGCGAGATTTGCCAAAATAAGTGCCCGTACAAAGCAATTAGTATAGTAAATATTGGTTTTGATTTAAAAGAACCGTTACATTCTTTCGGAAAAAATCAATTCAGAATGTATGGATTAGCTTTACCAAAAGAAAAAACAGTTATTGGTTTGCTTGGAAGAAACGGAATAGGAAAAACTACTCTCATAAATATATTGTCAGGAACCACTGTACCAAATTTTGGGGAAAAAGATTTAAGTGAAAAACAAAAAGAAGTATTACAAAAATCAAAGAAAACTGTTTTGGATTATTACAAAGGAAAAGAAGCACAAGCATTCTTCAAGAAACTATATGCTGGAAAAATTAGTATTGCATTAAAACCACAAAACTTGGAAGGATTAAGTGTTAAAGAAAAAGTAATTAATTTATTCAAAAAAATTGGCACAGAAGAAAGAATTAAGGAAGTCACTGAAAAATTAAATATTGAAGAATTATTAGAAAAAAATGCTAACGAACTTTCTGGCGGAGAATTCCAAAAAGTTGCTATAGCAGCAACAGGAATCAAAGACGCGGAATTATATTTCTTTGATGAACCCAGTTCTTTTCTTGATATAAAAGAAAGACTTAGGGTAGCAAAATTTATTCAAGAACTGGGTAAAGAAAAAAGCGTTATTGTAATAGAACACGATTTAGTATTATTGGATTATTTAGCAGAATTTATTCACTTAATGTACGGAAAGCCAGGAACATTCGGATTTATTTCAACAATAAAAGGGATTAGAGAAGGAATAAACACTTATTTAGAGGGATACTCCCAGGACGAGAATTACCGGTTCAGGGCAAACAAAATTGATTTCTTTGCACACGGAACAACAGAAAAAAAACCTTCCACCGCACAATTAATGAAATGGCCAACTTTTGAAAAAACCCTAGGAAAATTTACTTTAAGCGTAGAGGAAAATGAAATAAAAAGAAACCAAGTAGTTGGAATAATTGGGCCGAACGGAATAGGAAAAACTACTTTCATGAGGGTACTAGCAGGGGAAATAAAACCAGAGAAAGGAGAATTAACTTCTCATGCAAAAATTTCTTACAAACCACAATACATTAATTATAGTGGAGAAAAAATTGTTAGGGATTTGTTTGAAGGAAGCATTGATGAAATAAAAATGAATATCATAAAACCAATGGAGATTGAACAATTATTAGAAAAAAAAGCTAAGCACTTATCTGGCGGGGAATTACAAAGAGTATCTATTGCATTGTGCTTGAGTAAGAAAGCTGATGTGTATTTAATGGATGAACCCTCGGCTTACCTTGATGTTGAACAAAGAATGAATGTTGCAAAAATAATTAAGAACCAAATGATGGAAAAAGAATGTTCAGCACTAATTATTGACCACGATTTGAGTTTCTTGGATTATTTGAGCGATAGGCTAATTGTATTCAAAGGAGAACCTGGGGTAAAAGGAGAAGCCAAGGGACCTTATAGTACAGAACAAGGAATGAATGAGTTGCTTAGTTACTTGGAAATAACTTTAAGGAGAGACAAGGACTCGAAAAGACCAAGGATAAATAAATTTGATTCAGTATTAGATAGGGAACAAAAAAAGAGTGGGAAATATTATTATAATTAAAGCTAACACACAACAAATTACTCTTTCTTCAAAGCTTTTCTTGAAATATTAGTAATTTTTATTTTCTTTAATTCTGCTTCGTTAAAAAAATTGTAACCCGAGTGATCATTACTTAATTTAATTTTGCCTTTAGCGGTACATGAAAAAACAAAAACAAGACTCTTACTTTTTTTCCCAGTACAAGACTTCGTTTTAAAACATTTTTGAATTTTTGGACAATATATTTTAAAGCCAAGTTCTTCTTTTACCTCACGAGCAATTGCTTTAGTAATATCCTCACCAAAATTAGCTTTACCGCCAGGCAACTGCCACTTACCAACATCATGATTGTTTTTGGAACTGCGTTTCAGCAAGAGGACACGCAATTTGGAATCGCGAATAATTGCTTCAACAATAATTGCTCTAGAATTCATTTTCACTAAATAGAATTAATTATAAGGATTTATAAGTATAGTGAGAATATGAGAATAAACAAAATTGACCAAAAAAACAATTACTTGAATGTGTGCCCAGAAAACATTGATGATTTGTGGCACTTGGAAAAAATAATCGAAGTAGGGGACACTATCGTCGGGAGTAGCGATAGGAAATTGAAACCAAAAAACGAGGGAGACAAAGCACAGAGAATAAAAATATTTGTTGAATTACAAGTAGAGAGTGTACACTTCCAAGAATATTCAGAGAATTTAAAAGTTAATGGAATTATTTTAGCAGGAAAGCCAGAAGAATTTGTTGAACTAAAGAGCCACCATAGTTTGGAACTTATTGTAGGAGAAAATGTTTCCATACGAAAACAAAAAATAAAAAAATGGCAAATAGAGAGGTTAAAAAAAGCAGAGAAAGCTTCTGCTAGTAATGAATTACTAATTGTTTTGCTTGATGATGAAGAAAGCGAAATGGTTTTTGCTAACCAATTCTCAATGGAAAAAAAAGCTAAACTGCTTTCAGGAAAACAAGGAAAACTTTATGCTGAAGAAAAAACAAATTATTTCCAAGAAATTTTTGACAAAATTATTGCATTAAAACCAAAGAAAGTAATTGTTGCTGGCCCCGGTTTTACTAAAACTAATTTTCAAAAGTTTTTTGAAGAAAAAAAATCAAAGGGTGCGCCACAATTAATTGTTGAAAGCACTAATTCTATTGGACAAACAGGATTCAACGAATTATTGAAGAGTGGAAAACTCGAGAAAGTCGAGAAACAATTAGAATTAGCAAAAGATTCTGTACTAATAGAAGAATTCTTGGAAAAATTAGCAAAAGGATTAGGAGAATACGGATTCGATGAAGTAATGGGAGCAGTGCTTATTGGAGCGGCGGATAAAGTTTTGGTAGCTGAAAGTTTTTTAATGCAAGAAAGAAAAAAAGCCGAGGAACTAATTGAAAAAGCGGAGAGTAGTGGAACTCTAGTTAGAATAATTTCTACTAGAAACCCAGAAGAAAAACAAATCCACGGATTTGGCGGAACCGTTGCAATCCTGAGATACAAATTGAAAGAATAAATTGAATTAAAATAATAATATAAAAATTGAAAGAATAAATTGATTATTAATAATTAATTTTTCAGTTTTATTTTGCTTTGAACTCTAACCACTCAATTTTCTTTTCTTCTACTAAGCGCTTAATTCTTTTTTGTATTTCGCTAAGCGAAGAAGTATTTGTTTTTATTTCAACGAAAACAATTTTGTCGTCCTCAAAACACAAACCATCAATTGGCTTACCAATGAAACGAAAGTTTTGGGGGTTGAAAGGAAATTTTTCTGAAAAAGGAATCCATTGTTCAGAGAGTTGCCCGTACTTTACGCTCTGGGATTGTTTAGCAAAACGAAGTTCCTCAAAATCTTTTTGAAGAGAAAAAAACTTAGACAAAACAAAAAATAACACTATTATTAGGACAACTATTAGTATGCCAAAAAAAATTTCAAACATAACAACTATTGAATACCAGAGTTAAAAAGGTTTATCAAAGTTCTTTTGAAACAAAAAAGAAATCTTTTTTGTACCCCAATTTCTTGTAATAATATTCCCGAACACCAATACCTGAAATTACTAGCATTTTTTTTGAATCAAATTCTTCTCGAGCAATTCTCTCTGCTTCCTGCATTAACATTAAACCAATTCCTTTGTGTTGAATAGAAGAATCATTACTCAAATCGCCAATATTTAGGGCGCGTCCATAAACGTGTAATTCGCGGAGCAAAGCAGAGTGTGGAGTAATTGGTTTCAAAAAAGGTTTGTGCGGAATACGAAGACGAGCAAAACCAAACAAAGTTTTTGGGGATTCAAAAGAAACAAATTTTTCTATTCCCCCACTCGCAGAATAAGTTTCTACTACGAGTTTTGCTTTACTCAATTCTTCCAAAGTTGATGAAGTACCTGCCTCCCTACAACGAATACAATCACAATGCGTTCCATTTGAATGCATTTCTTTCTCAACTAATTGACGAAGATTTGTTTTCATTACCCCCGCAGAAATTAAATTACTTGGAATGTCCCTATTCACGCGCATAATTCGGACCCATTTAGGAATATTTTCTTTTAATTTTGATAATAACTTAACTGCTTGCTCATCCCCCGTTGGTTCGAATTTTCCTTTTTTCCATTCATTGTAGAGCGGAGTCCCCTTAATTACTAAACAAGGATAAAACTTTACCATATCGGGCTTGAATTTAGAATCACTAAAAATCTTTTTGAAATTCTTGAAATCATTCTTATAATTACTACCTGGCAAACCTGGCATTAAGTGGTAAAGCACTTTGAATGCAGAGTCCTTCAAACGTTGAGTAGATTCAACAACGTCCTCAACTGAGTGCCCGCGATTAATTTTTTTGTAAACAGAATTATCAGGGATTTGTACTCCCAATTCGACTCGTGTTCCCCCAAGTTCAAGCATTTTTTTTATTTGATTCTTTGAACACAAATCAGGGCGAGTTTCGAAAGTAATTCCAACTACTCTGCGCTGAGAAAATTCTGCACGAGTAATTGCTTCATTAATGTTCTTTGAATTACTATTAGTTACTCCATCAAGTGCATTCATTACAATAGAAGACTGTTTTTGTGGAGAAAGAGCAGTAAAAGAACTTCCTTGAAAAATTAATTCTATTTTATCAGCAAAGTGCCCAGTAGCATCTAATTGTTTTATTCGAGCAAAAACAATTTTTTTAATATCAAAATTCAATCTTTGAGCACGCATAGCACTGGGCTCAAAACCAGTATAAGATTGAGGAGCTTTTTGGTCCTTGAAAGCAGATGGACAATAAATGCATTTGCCTGGACATTTGAACGGAGGAAGCATTACTGCAACAACTTGAATCCCTGCAGAAGAACGAACAGGTTTTATTTCAAGCAAAGAACACAACAATTTTTCATCAGTTTTAGAATATTGTTCCAATGAATGAGCTTTACTCAAAAGAAAAGCGTTATCGGGCATTTCTCTTAAACCTAATTTTGATGCCCAAAAAAATCTTCGTTGATTTAAATCAGTAAGCGTAATTATTTTTCTTTGAATTATTTCTAAAGCAATATTTTCTGCAAACTTTTTTTGTGCTAAAGAAAAATTTTGAGGAGATTTTGGTTTCATAAATTTAAAAAACAATTATTATTTACACAATATAACTTGGTTTCAAAAAAAAGTTGTAATCAAACCATTCAAAAAATAACTAGGCAATAAAGTGAATGAATAAAACGGAAAACCATAGAAAACCGATTTCACTTTACTCTCAATAGTTGGCTTTGATAAAAGCGTTACATCATCAAAAGAAACACTCTTGTTAGAGTAAGTTGTTGTAAAAGAAAAAACTTTTGAACCTTCGAGCTTTGGATTTACTGAAAACTTTCCAGTAGAAAAAGAACGAGCATCAACAAAAAACTCTTTAGAAGACGCCCAACCTTGAGGCAAATCACTAGTTATAGTAAAAATAACTGGCGAATCTGAACTATTCAAAAAAGTAAAACTATAATCAACATCAGAAAAAGTATTTATTTCTTGAGAATAATTATCGAGTGCAACTGAGAGCAAAGAATTATCGATAAGCAATTTTACTGTAACTTCATCAACAATTTTATCGTCTTTCTTAAAGGCTAATTGATAATCTTTTGTTTGATTAACAGTATCTTTTGGAATAATCAAATATAATCGTAAAGACTCTAACTCGGGTTTAGAACTCCACTCGAACCCCGCAGGAGAAACTCCCAGCACTTCAATTGAAGAATACTTATTATTTTCTTTAGCAAAAATTAATTCAACAGTAGCACCTGGAAAAGTTTTTCCGACAAAATCATTACCCACTAAAACCTTTGATTCGGGTACAATAAGTCTAATAGAAAAAACTGGCACTATAAGTGCAAGAAGCACTAACAACACTAACACGTTTTTAAGCATTCACAACCACAACAATAATTGAGTAAAATAAGGTATAAAAAAGTTGGTTTTGGATGAAAAACAAGGAAAAAAATAAAAAGGCTCTGGAAACGAGTAAAGAAAATTTTGCGAGGCAAAAAGCATTGGGTAATGAAACAAGATTCTTAATGACAAAGAGCCACCACAAAGAAACTTTCGAAAAAGCTCGGATAGAAGGAAAAATGGATAAAGATTTTATTCCATTCTGTAAATATATTGCTTCAACAAAAAATTATTTTACTTCGAGTTGTTGCGCAGGAAGAATCGCATTAATTTCTTTGGACGAAGAAGAATCAAAAAAAACTAGTGCATTTTATAGGAAATGGCACAGGAAAGTTAGTGAAAAAGAAATAATGAAAGCAATTAATGATTTTGACGGAGAAGTACTTTGGTTCAAACAAGAACCAATTATTTTGCACCTCGGAACCAATACTTTGGATAACGCTAGAAAGATACTTGTTTTTTGTGAAAAATGTGGAATAAAGAGGAGCGGAATAAAAGTTGCTAAAGAAGGGCGCTTCATAGTAGAAATGGTTGGAACACAAAATATTACTTTGCCAATAAAAGAAAAAGGAAAATTATTTACTAGCGAAAAATATTTGGACTACTTAATTAAGAAAGCTAACAAAAAATTTTGGGTAAACCAAGAATTGTTAAAAAAAATGTTGAAAGAAGCGAAGACTACTTTGAAGTGAATCAATCCCGCCCCAAAACTAATGCCCCCGACAAAAAACAAAGATTAAAATAGTCGAACTTGGTTTATTTAATTGATTAAAATGAATTCAAAAGCACAAGGCGCATTAGAATACTTGCTCATAATGGCTGCGGCAGTAATTATCTCAGCAGGAATAATAGTATTCATGATGTCAAACTTCGAACAAGGAGTTGGTGCAGGACAAGAAGGAACAAACGAGTACTTGTGCATTACATTAGGTTCGGATACTGATGAATGCAGAGCATATATTGCTAGCGAATACGGAGTTGATTGCCCACCAAAAGAAAACGGATTCAAAGTTGCTTTTGAAAATAGTATTCCGATTGGATGCAAACGAGATGGGTTGATTTGGGCGCCGAAGGATGAAGCAATAAAATACAATTATTCTAATATTGATACAATTTGTTCAACTGCACACGGAGACGGATGGAGACTTCCCACTATTGAAGAACTCGGTGGAGGAACTGGATTTTCTTGTACAGAAGATACTTTTTGCCCTGTAACTGAAACTACAGGAATTTGTGTGAATGACGCAACAAAATACCCTAATCGATTTATTATAGAAAACATGAATAGCACAGGCTGGTACCTAACATCTACCAAATATAATTTAGGATATTGTGTTGTTGGAAGAGATACAAGCGGGGCAGATAAACGTTCAGGACAAAATACTGCTAATTGGACAGCATATGTTCGTTGCGTAAAATAATTTAATCAAAAACCTAATTCTCTTTCGAAACCATTTCTAAAATGCTTTGGGGTTTGTAGTAATAAGTTTGAATTATTTCTAGGACTTCTTTTGGTGCGCGAATATTTTTCTTTAACATCCATTTCAAAATTTCTTCCCGAACACGCATTTCTTGTTTTAATTCATTCTTAGTCATAGAAGCACTTTCTGCGAGTTCCTCAAAAAAGTGGCTAGGAATATCAGCTTTTTTTACTGTAGAAGAAGAACGATCATACTCGTAAATATTTCCAAGCAAAACTTTGGTATCCATTCTAGAAACTTCAGCTACTTGGGAAACAAAACGCTTTACCCCGCCTTGAGTAGAATATTTTCTTTCAAGCACAATAATCAAGTCAAGCAAAGGAAGCATTGCTTGAGGAACATCCATTGGTTTTTCTTGTAACCGAACAATGGTTTCGCGAGCATTATTAGCGTGAACAGAAGATAGAGTACCATCGTGCCCAGTATCCATTGCAGTAAAAAGAGTTAGTGCCTCTGCTCCGCGCACTTCCCCAACAATAATCCTATCAGGACGCATTCGCAAAGCATTTTTTAGTAAAGCATTCATTCCAACATTCTCAGACATAGAAAAGCGAGCCTCCATAGCAATCCAATTCTTGCGTTCAAGCAAAGCTAGTTCTCTAGTATCCTCAATAGAAACAATTCTTTTATCCAAGCGAATAAAATTTGCTAAAACATTGAGTAAAGTTGTTTTACCTGTTGCAGAACCGCCAGAAACAATTATGTTCGCAACCTTTGCTTCCAAACCATCAATACAAAGCCACAAAAAAGCAGCTAATTCGCTCGACAAAGTCCTGTCAGCAATTAAATCAACAATAGTAATGGGTATAGAAGAAAATTTCCTAATAGTAAGTGAAGGCGGCTCCGAAATATCAACAAAAGTTGCATTAACACGAGAACCATCAGGTAAATGAGCATCAAGTAAAGGTTTTGAAGAACTAAATTCGCCGCCAATGGTGTGCGCAATTCTTTGTAAAAGAGAATCAAAAGTTTTTTCACTCAAAGAAAAATTTGTTTTAAGCATACCGAAGGTTTTGTGGAAAACAAAAATATTATCCAATTCATTAACCATTAATTCTTCGAGAGAATCATCGGCAAAAAAGAAAGCTAATTGTTTTAAGCCAACAGAATCCTGTAAAACAACATCAACAAAAAGTTCTTTATTTTTGATAAAATCAAATTTGGTAATTAGTTTTAATAAACTATTAAATAATTGGGAAGAAACCCTACTAGAAGGGATTTTTTCTAACAAAGAATTATACTGGACAACAGAAATAATATCTTCACGAAAAGTTGTAATAAAATCTTGACTCAAATGAAATTGTTCAGCCAATTCTGACAAAGAAATTCTACCAAGAATAGCTTCAATTAATTTCTCAGAAAAAAATTGTTCTTCTTTTGATAATAAAACTGGTTTGATGTGGTAATGCTTGTGAGGAAAACCATCAAACACTTCACCAAACGCAGAGCCCGCAAGTTTTTTTCCAACAATCTCATTAAGTGCCATGCAATCAACTTAAATATTAGGAAAAGTAGTATAATAATCATTTGGAAAGGCTAATACGTAATAATTACACAATAATTAATAAAGTTGGTTAAATGAAAAAGGTTTTTGAAAAAGTTCTTGAAAGAATTACTCCCACAAAAAAAGAATTGAATGAAGAAAAACAACTCGTAGAAGAAATTAGGAAAAAACTCAAGAACATAAATGGAACACACTCTCACTTAGAGTGGTGTGGGAGTAGTGCTCGCGGAACTCATTTACATGGAGATAGAGACTTAGATTTATTCTTAATGTTTGACAAAAAACTAACAGAAAAACAATTAGAAAAAGAAGGACTTAGGATAGCAAAAAAAATATTCAAGGGACACAAATGGGAACTAGCTTACTCACAACACCCATACGTTCGCGGAGTAATAAATTCTTTTGACGTAGAAATTGTTCCAAGTTACATTGTTAAAAAAGGTTGTGAAAAAAAAAGTGCAGTTGATAGAACCCCTTTCCATAACAAATACTTATTGAAAAGATTTAATGCTAAACAAAAACAAGAAGTTAGGTTATTGAAACAATTTTTTAAAGGAATAGGGGCTTATGGAGCTGATTTGAAAAACAATTCATTACCAGGATACGGAATAGAATTACTTGTACTAAAATACGGGACTTTTGAGAAAGCAATTAAAGGAATTAGTAAATGGAAGAAAGGAGAAATAATTGAATTTGGGAATATAGAAAAAAGTGTTAAAAAATTCGAGGAACCATTAGTATTAATTGACCCTGTGGATGAAAATAGGAACGTTGCCTCTGCACTTAATGAAGAACAATTCAATAGAATAATTTTTGCTAGTCAATTATTTTTGAAGAAACCTAGCGAAAAATTCTTTTTCCATGAAAAGAAAAAAATTTGGGAAAAAGAACGAGTAAAAAAAATGCTTTCAAAAAAAGAATTACTTGCAATTAAAGGGGATTTTCCACAAAAAGTTCTTAGTGATTTAATGTGGGGACAATTAAAAAGATTTGAGAAAAAAATTGGGACACACTTAAAAGAAAATGATTTTGTTGTAACAAGAACAAAATTGTGGAGCAACGAGAAAGAAGTTTTTTTCATTATAGAATTAGAGAATATTATATTACAAAAATCAAAAAAAATTATTGGCCCAAAGACAGGGGATGTAGAGAATGTAAAAAGGTTTTTGGGAAAGAAAAGAAAAATTCTTTCAGGCCCGAGAGTAGAAAAAGGAAGAATTGTTTTAGAAGTTGAGAGAAAACAAACTAGTGCAATTAAAGTACTGGAAGAATTTTTGAAAGAGAACAAGAAAACTGAGAAAGATGATTTGAAATTAATGCTAAAAAAAGGGAAAGTACTTGGAGAAAAAGAATTGCTTGAAGAACACAAAGGAGATTTTGCTGAATTCTTTTCGTTATACTTAGAAGGAAAAGAAGTTTTTGAATAAACTTAATAAATTTGTATTTTATTGAAAGTAGAATTAAATGATTTACAATAAAGTCATTGCTTCAACTTCTACTTCGTTGATTCCATCGATTGCTCTTACTTCGGCTTCAAGTTTTTCAACTAACCCCTCTACTTTATCAGGCAAAACATAAGCAACTTTAATTACTTCAATACCAAACCCAACAGGTTCTCGCCTAACTTCCCTTGGTTCAGCAGACTTTACTGTATTCAATGAAGCAACTATTGAATCAAGCTTCTCTAAATCAGCATAAACCTTGTAAACAATTACCATCATTCCCATAAAAACACCTTTAATAAATTTCAATAATTCTAAAAAGTCTTAAATTCAAAAAAAATTAAAACAACACTAATTAAACCAAATAAATTAAGGCCCTATTTGTCCGCATTCTTTGCAAGTATAAGTTCTACTATTAGCCTTGCATTGAGCACACCTAATTATAGTGCCTTTACCACAAACAGGGCAATTTAATTTAACATAATTTTCTTGAACTACTTTATTACACGTACTGCATTTCTCCATACTATCACCAAAGCTTAAATAATCTCTGAATACAATATCTTTCAAGGAGGAAACTTTATAAAGCTTGATTCGGCTTTAGTGAGGGTTCTTACAAAAGATAAAAGAAAAAGGGCTTATAGTCAAATGGATACGACATCTCCCTTCGGAGGAGAAAGTGGGGGTTCGATTCCCTCTAGGCCCGTTAGAAAAAAGGTGATTGAATGCAACTATTCAAACCAAAAAAAACTAGGCGCCGTAGTGGAAATAGTTGGCTCCAGAAAAAAGTTTCGGAAGAT
>CAYLWD010000010.1:0-13532 GCA_964387305.1 uncultured archaeon | reverse complement strand
TATGCTGAAACCCTAATAGAACACATAACTTTGTACGAAGCACTACCCGAATGCATAGGAAATATTTGTGTAACACTAAATTATGTTGATGACCAAAACAGATTCATTGATGTTGGTGCATTCGAAGCAATGCAAGGAAGGAATTACACACTCGAAGCAGAATTTACTAGCAAGGATTCGGAGTACATACAAGTAGGATTAACTGCTAATGAGAATATTGAATTTGGAGACGGAACTTCACAAGGGGCTTTAGATTATTCTGGATTCGTGGATAGAACTAATTTGAGTACAGGTGCAGACACAACAAATTACGATGGAGAAACCCAAGGAACAACAACAAGTGCACAAATTACTTTGCCTCCGAACGGAAAACAAAAAATAAAATTCAAATTCACTCCCATAACTGTTGGAACAGGAATAATGAATTTCCGCGCGGTTGGAAGCACCGAATACGAAAAAGAATTGAGTTTCAATATTGCTCAAGACAAAGTGCTTACGGTTGAATTGAATAAAGATATTGTTAGGTTAGGAGAAAAATTTAATGTAAAAGTACTTGATGAAACATTTACGGGCTACACAAAAGCATTAGTAAAAATAATTGACAAACAAGGAAAAGTAATTACAAGTCTTACCGGAAGCAATGCACAAGGAAAAGGAAGAAACGGAATTTACGAATTCCAAGGAAATATTGATACAGGACTTTATACTATTGAAGTTAGCGCAAGCAATTATGCAACAGTACAAACACCTTTACTAATTACAACAAAAGAAATATTATCATTCCCTGAAGAAATAAAAGCAAAAATTCCAATTGGACAAAGTATTAATGGAGTAAAACCAAGCATTTCACTTAATGAAACCCTGGTAAATAATTCAGAATTAAATGTAACCGGATTAACTTACGAAATAGAGGGGAACGAAAAGTTTTCAGTAAATTTAGTAATGCCATTAGCATTGAGCAAAAACGGAAAAGATTCTATTCCAATTAATGTAATATTTGATGGAGAAACAAGTGACTCGGCAGAAGAAACAATTACTTTGAAAATAAAGGGATTCGTTGAAGGAAAATTCTTGACACAAGTAGTTTCAACAATAAACGCATCTTACAATAAAAAACTTGATTCGAGTTGCTTGAAGCTAGAACCAAAGAGCGTTGTAATTAATGTAATTGCAAAACAAGGCGCAACAGAGTCAGAACAAATTGATGTTACAAATAATTGTGAAGAAGCAATTTACTTGAGTGCAAAAGTAAAAGAAAAAACAAAGAAATCTTACATAATTGTTGAAGCAGATGATATTAGTTTACAAGCAGGAGAAACAGGAACAATAAATTTCGGAGCAACTAATTTAGTTGAAAGACAATTCCAGAGAGAACAATTATTCAGTTACGAAGTGGTTTTTGATTCAAATGCATTAACAAAAAAAGTTGATGTAAAAGTAAGATTAATTAGTAGTAGATTTGCTTTGAGTTATCCTCCGCAACTAGTACTTTGGTTAGCACAAAATGGAACAACACAAAAAGCAACTGCATCGCAACCGATTTTTGTTACAAATATTTCGGAATTCCAAATTGATGGAATTACTTTCGGTATTGAAAAAGAATATGCAACACTAGCAAACATTATGCTAAGTGTTGAACCCCCAGGAGTAACTGATTTAGAAAAAGGACAATCAATTATTCCGCCAAAAATATTATTCGGACAAGCTAGTTCCACTATTTCGGAACCACAAAAAGCACAAGTAATAATAACAGGAAGAATGGGAACAACACAAAATAGGGTAGGGCAAGCAGATAGATACAATTACTATGAAGATTATTATTCTGACAAAGTTAGTAACAACGGAAAAGCATACACTCCAATAGGAAGCAATAGCCAATCACAAGGATTTACTAATAGAACGAGCTCAACATACGATGCTACTGGGGGTAGCGGAACAGTAAACACATATAGTAATGCTTCGAGTCCTTACAGCCCTTATCAAAGTGGAGGTTACAATTCAAATGCAAACCAAGGGTATTACACTAACAGCGGAGCATACAATTACAATACCCAATACAACGGGTACACTTCAGGTACAGACGAAGTACTAGGAATAATTGATGTTACTGTATTCTATTCAGGATACAAATGCTTCAAGGCTTATGCAGTTGATGATTTAACTTTTAATTTATCGAGTGCAGGTGGACAAATTGCTAAACGCATTAGCATACAAAACGAATGTGCAGAACCTGTGCGGATAACTGGAGCACTAGCAACCACTCCAGAATTAATGTTGAATGTTTCTCCAAGCATTAGCATACAACCAGGACAAAAAATTGATGCAAGGCTCTCAGCAAGTGCTGTACAAAAAGTTTTGAACCTAAAAAATTATCCAATAAAAATAACCGGAGTAACTGAATTGAGTCAAACTCCGTTACAGAGTGAACCAATAAAGATTGATGTAATCTCTGGACAAGATTATGCTACCCAGTATAGTAAAGTTTTGAAGGGAGTAAAAATTTCTGTATGCGAACAAGAAACAAAAGAAGAAGTTAATTTACCAAAAACTGGAAACGATTGTAGGAATTCTTATTGTGATGCGAAGAATGCAGCAAAATATTTAGCAGAAAAAATTTCTACTGCAATGCAGAGAGCACAAAGCCAAGCTTACTCAAAACAAAACTTGTCAGAAAACTTTGGTTGCGAAGGAACTGGAAGATGCACTTTTGCTCAACTCGGAATCAAAGAAGAACCATTCGAATTGTATTTACAAAATGATAGAATTAGTGTTGATGCACTAAAGGATAATCTTGGTGGACAATCAACTAGCGCAGGGTTTAGGGAACTAAGTGGCGGAGCAGAAGGTTACCTAGTTGAACCATTTGATGTTACGCCAGAAACTGTTGACATGATTGCCCAATCAGGTTACAATAGAAGAATATTTTTGGATAATGATTTCGAGGGATGCGGTTATTACAAAGTAGTTATTGACGGAGCATTCACAGTAGTTGGTGGACAAGTTGATTTCACTTCCCCAGTAATAGTAATAAGAGCACAAGACTTTGATACATTGCCACGAGTAGTTACACCAGAATGCGCTAATAGTATAATTAATTTAGGAAACTTTGCTCCGATTGATGAGGGCTACACAATTAGTGATGATAAAGGAACTTGGGCTACAAGTGTAGAGGGTTCGGGAGTACTAGAAACAATTGCAAAAAAAATTGCTAAAGACCAATTCAAATCAGATGCAAGATTCGGAACAGGACAAGGAAATAAAGTAATAGTAAGCGAAGGCGCATTAGATAATGCACTAGCCCAAGTATGCTTGGCTGGCGGAGAGAAAAAACAAATTAATGTAACAGTTAATTCAGAAGTTATTTCACTCAATGATAAACAAAGTGAATTATTTTCAAAACAAATTGCGAGCATGGTTTCGAGTGCACTCGGCGGAAACTTTGGTGAAAAGAGTTGTTTCATTAAAGGAGAAGGGGGCTACACTTGTTTGAAATTAAATGATGTTAGTTCAGTTGGCGGAGCACTAAAAATGCTTGTACCAACAAAAACATTACAACTAAATGCTAACGGCGGTTGTGTACTCGGAAGAATTTATTCAGGAAATCCGGAAACAGTTGAACTTGAAATTGACAGGGGAACACTATTCAACGGAATTTCTAGAATAACTATAAGCGAAGCTGACCCAATATTAGTAGAAAACATGAGAGACAAATTAATGCCGGAAGAGATAACTACAAACCAAGAAATTCCACAAGAAGGAACGCCACAAACAACCAATCCACAAGAAAACGCACCACAAGGAACTGGCGCGGAAACACAAAACCCAAATCCGTTGGATACTCAAAATCCGCAAGGAAAAATTAATACTTCTGGAATTGAAAAAACAATAAAAACTTCAAGCAACACGAATACAAAAATAAGTTTCGCAGGAGAAACTCCTAATACAAAAGCAAAGGCCCCAACAAATACAAGCGCACCAGCTCAAGCAACTCAAGCAAGTACTGGAAAAATAGTTAATGCTAGCGATGTTACAGGAAAAATTTACAAAGATGTTACTTATGATGGAGTACAATTCATTGAAAATGTTTCAATCCCAGTAACACTGGAAAAAGGAACACTCAAAGAAGAACCTTACTTAAGGAATATTTTAATTTGTGCTTACCCAATGGAAAAATCGGGGGAAGTAGTTGAATCATATTCTTACATTGAAGCAAAGGGAGCAACTTTTACAGTACAAGCAGTAAACAAAATAGCTGGAGCAAGAACAACACTTGCAGAAGACGGAAAAATAACTGTTAATGTTGGAACACTACACCCAGATGATTTAATTGTACAATTAACAAAAAACAAAGCAGCAATAACCCCAGGAAAGCCCTACTACTTTACATTAATGTGGGAAGGAATGCCTAACGCATTTGATTTATCAGAGTACGCGAATGGATTAGCTAATTTGAAGAAACTGGATGACGCAAAAATAACTACTAATACTAGGGGATTAGATTTAACCGAAGTCGGAAGAGATGAAACAAGTAGTACCCGAACAAAAGCAATTGCGAGTTACTTTGGTGCATGTGTAGGCGCATCAGTAATAGCAAATTTTGCACTAACTAGCGGAGTAAATGTGCTTACTGGCCCATTACTTGATTGTGGAATACCCGGACTAGTAATGTTCTGGGGAGATATTACTTCAAACGAAAAAACAAAAAGTGTTGTGAAAAGTATTGTTGACAATTTACCAGTGCCTACTAGTTGGAGAGAGTGGTTGAGTGGATTATTTGTTGAAACCGAAATATATGATGACACGGATTGGGGCTCACAACAAATAATAGCATTAGAAGGTGGTGGAGTAGGAGCACTAAGAGGAGGAACAACAGCTTATATCAAAACTGCTGGGGTGAGGAGAATATTCAAAACACAACAAGCAATAACAACCGCAAACATTCCTTACTTAACAAAACAAGCAAGTGCTACATTCAAGACGGATTTAACCACACAACTAACTACCAAAGGAATAAATAATGCTGACGTAACTCGCGTAGTAAAGGCAGCAACAGATAAATACGAAACAGAATTAGCAAAAACTTTGAAAAAACAAATCCCTAATAAGAGGGGAGGAATCTTTAAAGCAGTCCCTAGCAAAGATATTAAGCTTGCTGCAACAGAGGCTGCAGAATCAATTAAGGGACAAACTTTTACCGATCTAATTACTCCAAACCCAATTCCTGCAGGGCCACCAGTTGCACCCGGAACTCCATTAACTTATGCACCTAATAGTATTGAAGGAGTAATACAAAAAAGTGCAATAAAAAACGCTGATGATGCGGTTACTCTTGCACGAACTGAAGTTCAATCAGCAACAAACATAAGAAATGCTCAACAAGGAATTATTACTCAACTTCAAAATGATTTACTTGCTCCACATTCAGGAAAAGAAGGAATAGCAATTAGAACACAATTAAACACGCTACAAAACGAGGCAATAAAACAAAATAGTGAGCTAGCAAAACTAACTACAAAATTAAATGATGCCCAAACAGCAGTAAACAAAATAAAGGGAACTAATATTACCCAAGCACAAGTAGATAATTTACTTGCAGAAACCGCCGAAAGTGCTTCAAGAAAAGTTAGTTCATCAGTAGATGATATTGTAAAAGGAGCGCCACGACTAGCAAAATTAAAATTATTAGCAAATATTGGAAAAGGATTTGCAGCAGGCTATATTGCTAATTTAGCAGGAATGGTTGCATTCAGTTCAGTACTAAATTCTGGAACAGAAAAAATAGAAAAAGAAACTTCAAGGTTAGATGCATCATTCATTTTCGAGAAAGGAAAAACATACAAAATGATTATTAATAGCGATACAGAAACCGGTTACCGCCCAGAATTTACTGAAATTACTGGAGACAAAATAAGTGAAATGATTAATGATATCGAGAAAAAGAATTCAACAGCACCATTAGTTTCACCGCCGGACAAAGACGGAAAATATCCCGAAGAACGCCCATTAACATTATACTTAATGACTGTTGACCCAATAAGAATGCGCGACGTGATGACAAAAAATGATTACACTAAAGAACAAATTACAAAAGTAATGGACGTTCTAATTGCGCCAGAAACACAAACAACAATTAATGAATACAAGAAAGCAAATTACCAAGGAGAAGATTTGTTGATAAATTATTATAGTTCAATTCCTGCATTAAAAGAAACACTTGCACTAACTATAATCCAAATGTCAGGAGCAGAATATTCAAAGCAAGCAAAAGAAGAAGCTAAAGGAAAAAGTAGTTACTTGAAAACCAAAATTGAATTAGCATTAAGTGAAATGGCTAAACAAACCGATGGAAAAGTTAATGCAGTGATTGGAGAAAAATTATTCAAGGGAAAAGGAAACGAGTTCGTACAAAAATTCGGAATGTGGAACGACATACTAGCAATAGAATCATCAACAACAAAAAACGAGAATCCGAAAGTAACTCCAAAATAATTTGAATAAATATTTGAACAAGTATTTGAATAAAGTTTTGAGAAATTTGTTTCTATTATCATTACTATTATGCAAAAAATTTTTGTTAACCAAAAAGGATTCAACTTATTTACTGCCCTAGTTGCAGTAGTACTAATACTGGCTAGTTTTGTTTTAATCCAAACAATGATTAGTACTGAAAGCAATATTAAAAGCCAAGTTTATGATTTGAGAAAAAATTTTGGATTAAGTGATGCAGCAAATATTGCGAGAGCAGATTCAGTACAAACATTCAATTACCATTTTAGGAACGAATTAGAAAATTACCTTACTTGGAATGGAACCGATAATACTGGACTAACAATACTAAAAATTAATAAAAACGAGGAATCCAACTTTGATAATTGGGACGATGTAATAAAAGCTTTTGAAGAATCAATTTTGTTAACGAATGCAAACACAGGAGACAATAATTTGGGAGCAGTACTAAATTTTGTTTCAGGAAAATTGGTTTCCGAATTCAAGGAATCAACTTACGGAACTTATAGTGTTACTTTAAGTGGAAAAACGGATTCTGCAGCTGCGAAGAGCGCAATAAAACAAGCAATGTCGAACGCAATTGAAAAACAAAAAAAAGCAAACGAATCAAACCCTGACCAAGAAACAAAATTCTTGGAACTAGTTGATTGTGATGATAGCGATTGTCCAGTAGGAACTTTTTATTTCAACATACCCTTAAGCAAAATTACTGACGAGGATTATGAAAAATTACCGAGAATTAATGTTAAAGATAATATTACTGGAGAAGAAACAAAAATTGCTATATTACCAAGAAGTGATTTGAAGGTTTATATTCCAGTGAGATTCTTTAAAGCACTATTCGAAGCGAGGAAAGCAGCAATAGTAATACAAGACAAATACCTTGAATTAAAAGAAATGCGAACAGGGTTTTGCGAAGCGGGATGCGCGCCAAGAAATGATGCAATGCAATCTAGAACAGGAAATTGGGGTAATGCTTGTGTTGGTGGAGAAGAAGATGTAACAATTACACTTGATGGAGCCCAAAAAATATTTAAATCAAGTCCAAGCAATGGAAACAATTTACAAAAATTCTTGGAAGCATCAGCAATATCTAATATTTGTACAGCAAGTACAGGAGATGATTTTAGTGTTTGGGATCCTGATTTTATGAATATTGATGTTCAAGGTCCCCAACTAATTCGCGGACTCGAAGCAGGAAAGCCATTACCATGGGCAGTCATAAATTGTCCATTCCAAATAATTAATGTAAATTCCGGTAACGATCCGGCAAAAGATTATAGAGAAACTTGTTCAGGAATAGATAAATCAGAACTTTCTTGCTCAGCAATAGTTAATGTTCAAGGATATGTTATTCTGCAAGAAACAAACACGCTTTATACTGTAAAAGGGGATAACAAAAAATTCAGAATAGGAATAAGTGTTGATTTCCCTGATGCAGGAATTACAAAAAATGGGGTATGTGCTAGCGAAAGTGGTTGTTCGAGTTGTTAGATTTATAGTTCTTTTACTAAATAAAGATTTAATTTAAGAGAGCAAAAGATATATAAATTAAAAGAACTTATATTAATTAAAATTAGATAAATATTCATCAAAATTAATTAAAATTGGTTTTGATTAATAGAAATTAATTTGATTACGTTAATGAATATGTTAATATACTATTAGCGCATATTATTCAATAGGATTATTGTGTGGGTTACATGGGTTTTACTGACTCTCTAAAAGATACTTATTATGGCTTAGAAGACAAATGGTATAGCTTTGTCGATAATGCTTCAGAAAAAGTCCCTCAAATCGGAAAAACAATTGATTGGATAGAAGAAAGAGGAATCCCAAGTTTTCCGCTCGCAATTATAATTGTATTACTATTAGTAATAATTCTTTTATTGATTTTATTTTCAGCAGGAAGTTCATTAATGACAATAACAATAATGGATAGTAACGGAGTTCCGGTTGATGGAGCAAATGTTGCAATTTATATGGAAGGAAATGAACAAGATTCTAGGAACACTGACGGAGAAGGAAAAGTTAGTTTTTCACTTGCTAATGGGAATTACACAATAAAAATTTCTAAAGACAATTTTGTTACACTAAACGAATCACTAATTGTAAGCGGAACAGGAACAAAAGATTTTACTCTAGTTGAAGATGCACTTACAATTACTAAAATAGTTAAGCTTACTAGAGCTAACGGAGAATTAATTCCCGGAACAGGAATAGTAAAATATTTTTGTGTGGATAGCGGAGAAGCAAAAGAAACAACTTATTCTAACGGAGAATTCAAAGCAATTTTCGAAAGGGCTTGTGAAACACTAAAAGTACAAACCGTGCAAGGGTATATAATAATTGACGAGGCTAGCGGTAACGGAAAATTATCATTCAAAGGAGCATACGATATTGTAAAGCTAGAAGAAAATGTAATTAATACAGGAACTATAGAAGTAAATTTGAGGGACACTACAGGTGCTGAAATTCCAACAGGACTAAGAGTTAGTGTAAAAGGAGTTAGCACGCTTTACATAAAAACAGAAGAAAATCTTTCAAGCAAAGTAATTCTAACTAATATTCCAACGGATAATTATTACGTCGTTGTAACTGACCCACAAGGAAGATACAACGAAGCAGATTCGAGAGCAAACGGAGGAGAAACAAAAACACTTACAAAAGATTCTACAATAAGTTTTGATTTAAATTTAACAAAAAGCAATGCTAGTCAAGTAATAGTAAATATTGTTGATGCGGATAATAAGCAACCATTAGCTGGCGCAGAAATTGTTTTGAAAGCTAGCGGAGAAACAGTAACAACTACCGTAACAGGCGCAACAGGACAAGCAATATTTAATTTAGCACAAGGCTCAATTTATAGCATAGAAGTAAATCACCCATTATATTTGATTCAAACAATAACTAATCTAACTTCAACACAAGGAACTTTGAAAGTTGAATTGATTAAAGCTAACGAAATTAATGCAGGAATGCTTGTAGTTAATGTAAAAGATGAAAGAGGAAATCCGGTAGAAAATGCAAAAGTACAATTAAAGAAAATTGATGGAACAACCGTTGGAAACATTGAAACTACAGGGGCAGACGGAAAAGTCGAATTTTATAATTTAGGATTAAATGAAAGTTTTTATGCATTCGTTTCAAAAGAAAACTTTGGAGAAGCCAATTCGCCGAGTGCAGTAACAATACTTCCGCGAGTAGATAATGTAATTGATGTAGTATTACCAATAGGTGACGGAATAATTGGGGTACAAGTATTTGATTCTGATAAGAGTAAATTAATCGGAGCGAAAGTAAAAGCAATTGATTATTACACAGGGACATTATTGAGCGAAGGAGTAACTTCACAAGACGGAGAAAAAGAATTTGTTATACGCGCAGACAAAACAGTTTACTTTGAAGTTAGCTCAGACAAATACTTGAATTATTATACTTCAGCAGTAATGCCTGATAAGGGCTCGAAGATAACTAAAATAGTTATAATGGAAAAAGATACTGGAAAAATTGGAATAAAAGTTGTTGGACTAAGCACAGGAGATAATATAGTACAAACAACAGGAGAAGAAACTGAACAAAGCGCAACAGTAGCATCAGGAAGTTACAAAATGACTGCAGTACTAATAGTTCCTGCAGGAAAATTCTTTGAAGCAGGAGTACACCTAAGAACAGGAAGACAAGATTCTGGAAGAACAAACCTAATGGAAGAAGACTCGTTGTATATTGAGAATGTTTATAGCTCGGCAAGCACAGAAATAAAGAGTACTACTTATAGTCCGCCAAACGGATTCACTTACGATTTGAAGAACAGCACTTCGGGGAACGCAAAATGGGTTGATTTGAGGTGGAAGAATCCAAAACAAGGAGTATACGAAGTTGAAGCAGATATTTTTGTAAAAGAAATGAATCTAGGAGAAACAACAGGAGTATATTATAGAGGATGGGCTAAAGGAACATCGGTTTATAGAGCACCAAACGATAACCCCCAACAAGAATTATACGCAAAATCATATATTTATTTATTCAATTACGGCGATGCTAGTTTGTTGAACGGAAACTTCTATAGGAGCTATGGAGTAGAAACACTAACAGGAAGCAATGCAGGAAAATTCCAGTACATTTTGAAAACATTTAGTGCTAGCCAAGATAATTCTTACAGATTAAGTGCAACACTAATTAATGCTAGTGGAAAAACAATTGAAGGCGAATTAAAAGTAAATGGAAAAGGAGTTAGTATTAGCGGAATAAAAGTTAATGGAGAAGAGTATAATTCAGAAAAATTAAGTTTCGAACCAAATTTGCCATTCACAATAAGCGCACCATTTGATACACCAAAAGCTGGGAACAATTCAATTGAAATAAAAATTAATTCTACTGAAAGTGTTTTCAATGAAACAATCGCTGTAAGCGTAAAAGGAAACAAAAAGATGCGCGTGAGTGTTATCCCTACACAAATAATCCCTTACATTGATAATCAATTAATTATACAAGCAACTGAAAACAGCAAAACAAAAGACGCTAATGGTTATGCTCCAATAGAAAATGCGTTAGTAGAAATTTATTCAGGAGAAGAACTAATTGCAAACCTAGAAACAAACGGAGAAGGTTATGCTGAATACGAATTAGAAGCACCGAGAGCAGGAACAGAAATTAAAATTATTGTAAAAAAAGAAGGTTACGAGAAATTCGAGGTAACAGAAAAAGTTGATTCAGCTACACTAATTGTTGTTCCGCCAGAGATAAACGAAACACTAAAAATAGGTGAAGCAACTGGATTAGAACAAGGAATTTTACTACAAAACGGAACAGTAAAGGACGTAAAGATTTCTTCAATAAGAATAACTGGCGAAGCAAACGAATATTTTGGGTTCACTTATAGCGGAGTAAAAGGAACAACAATTGCTAAAGGAGCGGATTATAATTTTGATTTAACAATAAAAGCAAATTCAAATGCAATGAGAATAAGAGAACCGATTACAGTTGAAGGCGCAATGGTAATTGAAACCACAATAGAAGGAATTAATGCTACATTCAGTAACACTATTCCAATCAAAATAAGATTGAGTTTACCAGGTTATTTGGATTCAGAGGATTGCTTCAAAATTACTCCAAAAGAAGTTGAACTAATTGCTGGAAACAATTCAGTTGAAGTGAGTGTTGATGTTACAAATAATTGTACCGCAGAAGGAATCAAAATTCCTTTACACGATGTACAAGCAAGGCTAAAAGAAAAATCAAAGTTCGGAACAATTAGTTCAGGAATTACTGGAGGACAAACCGTAACAATAACTGACAAGAATGGAATGCTAATTGATTATATTGAGAAAGACTTTGAAGGAACAATTACAATAAAGTTCTCGCCAAGCAGTAGTGCGGAGAGCGGAGAACAAGATAATGTAATTGTATTTAGTGCAAAAAATATTCCTGAAGAAGGGGAAGAAGAAAAAATAAATCAAGAAGTAAAAGTAAAAACACTAATGAGTGATTTAGCTGAATGTATTGTTATAGAAAAACCAGCTGGCCCAATTACTTTGGATGTTGCTAGTTGGAATCTTGGTTACCAACAAATTGCTCAAAGCAGTATGGGAACTTATGCTAGGGGATACCAAGGATTTGCTAACCAGGGCGCTTCGCAAAATGGGAGTTACAACACAATGCCTTACGGAGTTTATGGAATGGGTTACCAAATGCCTTTTGCTAGTCCTTACCAACAATACGGTGCGGGTGGAGGACTAACAAACACTCCACAAGGAACTTACAATGCACTTAACGCTAATGAGCCAGCACAAGATTATACTTTCCAAGAAAATAGTTTCGTTGTGAAAAACAATTGTGCATCAGATGTACTAATTGATTTGGATAATGATTCGAGAATACAAGTATCAGAAGGAGCATTCAGTATTGCACGAGATTCAGAACAAACAGTAACCCTAACGCCAGGGTACATGCTTGGAAAATACAAAATAAAAGTTAATGCAAAAATTGATTTAGGTGAAGAAAAAAGTGTAGACAAGTTCATTAAAATTGGTGAAGTGGATGTACTAGTAAGAAGATTGGGAGACGCTGACCCTAATTGTATAAAGATTAGTGTAACTGATATTAAATTTAATTCGTTCTTAATGAAGCCAGCAAAATACAAGGCTTACAATTATTGTTACGATACAGGAGTACAATTTACTAGGAGCCCTAATGCGGTTAGCATACAATGTGATGCTCCATCAAGTGTAGTTGCTCCAGAATTTAGTTCACCATACTTCCAAACTGATTTAGCACAACAAGGATATTACCAAAACGCTTACCCTGTACAAAATAATAATTACAATCCAACTATGGGACAACAATTACCTAGTAGTTATTCCCAAGGAAGCACTTACAATAACCAATTAGGTTACTCTTACTACGGGGGATATACCCCACCAGCAGCGCAAGCATACCAAACTTATAATGATTATTTAGGCGGAGGCTACGGTGGTGGCGGAGGAACTTGTTCAGCAACTAGTTGCCAAATGGTTACCGGAACAAGAACAACAGGAAGAACAATTAGGGGTGGAGGAGCAACTGGAACAATCGAAGAAATAGAATTCGAGATACTACCAAGCACACAATACTTGCCACAAAGAAAATTAATTAATTCAAACACAGGAACAATTGGCGGAGGCTTCTCAACAATAGCCGACATAAGAGGATGGTTAACTGACACAGCTGCAAGAACACAAGTATACGGAAACTTGGGAGTAGAATACACTAATGCTTATGGTTCAACACAATGCATGACTTTCCCAGTAAGATTATATGATTCTTGGAGAATGATGGAGAGCCTAGATTCTGCACTCAATTGGGGAGACCCAACAGCAGAGCCAGCAAAATGTGCTAATCCGGGCGCACTAGATATAGTTTCTTATTGGCAAAGAAGAGGAATAAAATCAGGACAAGTGCCTGATGGAGCTGGATTCAATAATTCGGATAAATATATTTACTTAGCAGAACCACCCGCACTAAATATTGGGCCCGAAATGGCTGCA
>CAYLWD010000009.1:0-13711 GCA_964387305.1 uncultured archaeon | reverse complement strand
AGTGCATTATATTTTTGTCCAAAGAATTGGTTTCCAACACTCTCTTCTCCAACCATTGAACTGAGAGTGGTTCTATCAAGAAGGTCAGGTATTGTAAAAAACATAAAAAGCATTGTCATTATGCCCAAACAAATTCCAACAATAATTAAAAGTTGAACAATTTTCTTTTTTTCTTCATTCAATTTTGGGACAACAAAAATACTAATTACAGATACTATAATAAAACTGGCTATTGTTAAAATAAACAAAATCCCTGTATCAACATGAATTGCTGCTCCAATAATTCCAAGTGCGTCATTAATCCAATTTTCTCCATAACCAAAAGAAAGTATGTGAAAAATAATCATTGCCAATAATACTTTTATTGTAAGAATTGTCCCTTGTCTTTTTAATAAATTTTTTTCTTCGTGCTTTTCTTTGCTCGCTACAAAAGGGATTGCAAACATAGCATACAATATTACAATAAGGGGTATGAGTAAGTACATACTCCAAGTCATTGCCATTAATCCAAAGAACAATCCGCCGAGTCCAGCATTAATTAAATCATCTTTGTCCAAACTCTTTGTTTTTATGCTCCTAACAAAGAAAATAAATCCAATTACTAGGAATAAGAATCCGAAAGAATTGTCTCCTTGTGCTCCGGACATTGTTCTATAAACAAAAGCAGGAGTAACAGCCGCAATGAATGCAGTAATTAAGCCAATTTTTTTGCTATTAGTAACTTCTTTTCCGAGGAAGTACATTAACACTGATATTAGTGCTCCGTAAACCGCAGGCATTATTTGTACAGTGAATGCAAGTAATTGCTTGTTGTAGGCTTGTCCCATTGCGAATAAGAAATAAATAAAAGCACTTACTAGATGATAAATTTCTAGTGGTTGACTAGGGGCACCTCCAGGTATTTGGTAATAAACATTAGGGTCAATACTTGGAATGCTTCCGTCAGTAACTAACCATTCAATCATTCTAGCGTGGTAAAAAGCGTCGGGTTCGAATAAATAATTTCCAGGGAACCTTGACAAATAAGCTCTGATTGAAAAAGCTAATAAGAATAAAACAACTAGAATAATTATCATTCGTCGGTTTTCCCAGATTTTTTCTGCAAACGAATTTATTTTGTTTCTCATTTTACCACACACAATTATTACAAGCTATTTTTATAGAAAAATAATCATCGCAACGCTTTAAAAGCCAAGCTTTTTGTTTTTATTCTAAGAGTTTTGTTAATTTTTTATTTTTTTGCTAATTTTTGTTTGATTGAATAAATGTTTTGTTTAAATTAAGTTTGTTTTTTCTTAATTGTATGGAAAAACTTTTTTTTGGTACCGCTGGAATTCCTTTATCTACTAATAATCCAACTACAATAACCGGAATTCAACGCGTGCGCGAACTAAATCTCGATGCGATGGAATTAGAGTTTGTTCATTCAGTTAACTTGAGCGAGGAACGCGCCGAAGAGGTTTCAAAAATTGCAGAGTTTTCTCACATTCACTTAACTTGTCACGGACAATATTATATCAACCTTAACGCGGTTGAGAAAGACAAAGTAGATGCTTCAATTGGGCGCGTTATTAACGCCGCACGAATTGCTTCGCTTGCTGGTGCATCCTCAATGACTTTCCACGCAGGTTTTTATTTGAAGGACTCCCCCGAATTAACTTTTAAGAATATTAAATCGCGTTTTGATTTAATAATCTCCGAACTTTCTTCAAAAAAAATAAATATTACTATTCGTCCTGAAACTACTGGAAAAAAAAGTCAATTTGGTTCGCTAGAAGAATTGCTCGAGTTGTCTCGCGAATTGGGTTCTGAAAAAGTTCTTCCTTGCATTGATTTTTCTCATTTGCACGCTCGCTCAAATGGTAAAGTGAATTCTTATAAAGAATTTAGAAGTGTTCTTGAACAAAGCGAAAAAGCGTTGGGCAAATCTTTCCTAAAAAATCTTCACTGCCATGTTTCAGGCATTGCATATTCTGAGAAAGGAGAACGCAACCATCTTAACTTACAAGAATCTGATTTGAAGTACAAAGAATTGCTTCGTGCATTAAAAGAATTTGATTGTGCAGGAATAATTATTTGCGAATCTCCTAGCATAGAACAAGATGCTTTGTTGTTGAAAAAAGAATTTGATAATCTTTAAATGATACTCTTTGAATATTTGATTGGTAATAACCAATCACTTGATTTTTTACAAAAAGTGAAGGCAGCGTTCGGCGGGCTCCACTCATAAGAGCAGGGCCTAACCATCCCACGCGGGGCTTAACTTCTGGGTTCGGAATGAGTCCAGGTGTTTCAACCGCTGTATGGCCGCCTTCGAATATATTCTCTTACTGGAAGCTTTAAAAACCTTGAGTTTTGGTTTTATTTCTTTGAGTAATTTATTTTTTCTTCTTCTTTTTTCCTTTTCCTTCTTCTTCGTCATTCTCTGCATACTTGTCTTGCTTGTCTTTTACTAATCCCTCAACTATTTTTAATCCTTGCTTTAAGTGAGCCTCTTTTTTTGCTCCTGCACAAATTAATTTTCCGTTCTTGAATAATAGGAAAGTTAGTTTTGGTTCATCCAACCGAAGAATTGCTCCGGGGAATTGTTCTGGTTCGTATTCAACATTATCCAAATCCATTGCAACTTTGAATAAATCAAGATTTATTCCTAGTTCTGCTGTTGCAACAAAATTAACTATAGTAAAATCAATTACTCTTTTTACTTTTACTTCTGGTTGTAATTCGTGAATCATTTTATTTGCTTTCCTTATTCCTTGTTCTATTTGTTCTTCGCTACTGGCTCCCGAGCAAATAACTTTTCCATTCTTGAATAATAGCATTGAAACTTTTGGTTCCTTTATTTTTAGTATTGCTCCAGGGAATTGTTCCGGTTCGTATTCTATATTAGGAATTCCAATTGCTAATGAATACAAATCTAAGTTGTGGTCCAATGCTGCGGAAGCAACCATGTTTACTATTGTATATTTCATAAAAAGACACCCCACTAAAAACTCTAAACAAGCGAAGGTTTATAAAGTCCTTTATAAAGCCCTTAAAAAGAAGGTTTTTTGGAGTTTTTTTTGAATGGAAGTTATTGATGTGTATTGTGTTTTGATTCGCGGTTTGTCGAATTTTTGCTTTTGTTTAAATACTCAAATTCTTTGATTTTTATTTATGGTTAGCAAATTTTATGTGGATAATTGTATTTGGATTGACTATTTTGAAGATAGAAAAGATTCGTTAAAGCCTCTTGGAGAATTCGCTTTTCAGTTTTTCAAAAAGTGTAAATCTCGGGAAGATAAAATTATTTTTTCATCTATTGTAGAAGAAGAATTATTAAAGTTTTATTCAAAAGAAGAACTCCAAAATAGGTTGTTAGGGGTTGATTTAATGATTGAAAGAGTTACTGTTGGCGAGGGTACTTTTAGAAGCGCACGCAAGTATTGGGTTGAACGAGGCAAGATTTTTCCTTTGCAAGATGTGACTCATGCTTTTTTGGCTAAACATCTTGGGGCTGTGATTATTACTAGAGATTTTCATTTTAGAGAATTTAATTTTGTGAATTCTTTTACTCCTGAAGAGTGTTAAATGAGTATTCCAAATTTTTTTGAGTATTCTTTATTGAATTCTTCGCTTTGTTCTTCTCTCCATTTTAAAAAATCTTTTTTATTTATATTTTTTATTGAACCTCTTAATGCAAAAAATTTATCCCACTCTGTATTTAGTTTTCTTTTTTTTTCTAAAGCGTCTAGTTTTTCTCTTAATGATTCTCTTATGAGCTCGGTTTTTGTAGAATAGTTAAATTCCTTTATTGCATTAGTTAGTTTCTTTGAGAACGAACTATCTAACTTGATACTTATTGTTTCCATCAAATCACCAATATTACTAAGTAATACTAAGTAATATTTATAAATATTGGGTTAAGAGCGTCAATAGATAATTTACTTACGAAGTTGTGTAAAAATTTGAAGGTGTTTTGTGATTTGCTTAATTGAATTCGTTTAAGATTCAATCATTTTACTTAAATCAATTTTTTTTACGCTAATTTCGAGAGCTTCTCCCGCTCGGGCTTGCATTAATGTTCCTGTGATACTACCTACTCCGATTCCTGATACTGCAACATTCAAATCAATTCTGTATCCGCCTTGCTTTGCTTTCTGAATTTTTCCGCTAATAGCGTTAACCCTGAATGGGCCCTTGTAATTGTGTTTATCCATTCCTGCATTCATTCCAGTAGTTACAATAGAAATATTTGTTATGTAGCCACTAACTCTTATTGGATTCGCATATTCTATATCCCTTTCTTTCGAGAATTCTTCTAGTGCTTCTAAAATATCTTCGCCCTCATCAAATCTAACTAAGTATGTTTCTCCCATTTGCAATCCCCCCTAAGAGTTTTTTGAAAAAAATTGTTGCAATTATTCGCAACAACAGCAACACTTTGATTCCTTCTTTTTTACTATTTTCTTTTTTGTTTTTTTTGCTTTAACCATTTTTTCAACTCCCCATAGTATTATTTTCTAAATATCTATTATTAAGCTTATTTTTTAAGAAAAGTTTATCGATAATGCATTCTTAGTTGTTCTTTTGTTTAGTTAGTAGTTATTTTTGTTTGATTATTGTTGTTCTTTCATTTTTTTCTTAGTTCAAGTAGTCAGCTTTTAAAGCCTTCCCTTTTCTAAAGTATATTACTTTCATTAATAAAGGGGTTGATTTTTCGTGAAGATGCAAGGACATCCAAGGAATTCTGGAGTAAGGGGAAGAACTAGGTCTAAGTTCAAAAAGACTGGTCCAAAGGCTTCTGTTAATGATTTGCTTCAAGATTTCGCTGAAGGCGATGTTGTTCAAATTGTTATTGAACCAAGTATCCACGCAGGTTTGCCTTTTAGATCATACCATGGTTTGACTGGAAAAATTTCTGCTAAACGTGGAAAGTCTTTTGAAGTTAAACTAAAACGCGGTAATGTGGATAAAGTAATTGTTACTACTGCCGCTCATTTGAAGAAACTAAAAATGGATGCTAAAACAGTTGAAGTTAATGAAGCCGCATAGAGTGAATTGGCTTAATTTTTTAGATTTTGTAAATGATTTTCGGAGAGTGTTTGTTATGGAAAACAGGGTTGTTGAAATGAAGCCAGTTAGTTTGTTTGAGGTTAAAGAAATTGTTAAGGAAAGAAAAAGTAATAAAGAAAAAGAATTAAACTACGAACAAGAACAAACACTAAATCACATTGATAAATTTGCTAAACTTACAGAAAAACAAACAACTGATTTGATTGAAAAATTAAAAGCAATCGAATTCATTAAAGAAAATGATTTTTTGCTTTACCAAATAGTAAATGTTGTTCCTGTGAAAGTAGAGCAATTACAATTAATGTTACCAAAGAATATTACTCCTACTGAAGAAGAACTCAAACAAGTTATTGAGCTCACATCTAAACATGCTGACAAGTACCAATAAAAACACTTCAGCGCATTGTTCTAATACTGGAAAAAGTTTTTTTTCGCAGACAAAAAACAAGTGATTGATTTTTATGGAAGCAGAGGATTATGCAATAGTTTTGGACTTCATGCCGAAGGGAAAGCCTAATGCTTTCAAGCAAGAACCTTTAGTTCAATTGCTTGGAAAAGGGCACTTTACTTTGCTTGAGGCTACGCCAAAACCTAATATTAATTTCCAAATTGGGGAAGAAGTTTTTATTGGTAAAGAGGATCGTCCAAAAATTCAATTAATTAAGGGTAGAATAATTTACAAGGACCTAACCTCAAATTCTCTTTCCGAGTTAGAAGAGATTGTTACTAAATTGGTTAATGAAGATAAACCAAAATACTTGAATTTTTTTAATAACGCGCGCGGAATTACTTTGAAGCGCCACCAAATCGAATTGCTCCCTGGAATGGGAAAAAAGCATATGCTTGCGTTTGTTAAAGAAAGAGAACAAAGACCATTCGCTTCACTAGAAGAAATTCCTCTTCGGGTTAAAGGAATCTCTGACCCATTAAAAGCAATTACTAAGCGAGTAATGGAAGAACTCGAGGGGCTTGAAGTTGATCATTATTTGTTTGTTCGCGAACCACCAAGACCAAGACAAGAATTTCACAAACACAGTTATTCAAGGTTTTGAAAGGAAAAAGTTTTGTTGATTAGATGGATTTGTTTCTACGCTTACAAGAATTAATGCTCAAGTATCGCTTCAGACCCGAGCGCGCGAAATCAGAGTATTATTGCATTGATGAAAAGCTAGTAAGAAAAGCTATTACTGAATTGAAATTATCTTCTCGCGATGTTGTTCTTGAACTAAATCCAGGTCCTGGTTTAACCACAAGAATTTTGTTAGAAAAAAGTAGTGTAATTGCTTTAGAACAAAACAAGGCGATGGTTGAATTACTTGAAAAAGAATTTTCGAGCGAAATTAGTGAAAAAAAATTGCAAGTAATTTTTTACAATCCTGAAAAACAATCTTTGAAAGAATTTAAAGCTAATAAATTATTTACTTTTTTTACTACCCCAGATTCTACTTTGTTTCTCAAGAATATTTATTCATCAAATGCCGAAAGTGCAGTGCTTTTGCTAGAAGATTGGTTCTTAGAAAAAGCAATTGCTTTTGAAGGACTAGAAGAATATTCTCCTTTACCGGTTTTCGTTGAACTGAATTCAAAAGTAACTATTTTGGAAAAACATTTACAATCAAAAAAGTTTTTTCCTGCACAAAGTTATTTTACTACTTTGATAAAAGTCGATTTTCATAGAGAAAATATTAGTGAAGATTTTTATAATTTTTTGAAAGAAATGTTTCGATACAAAAACAAGGATTTAATTAAAGCAATTCAATTTGCTGAACCCGAGCTGAAGAAACAATTTAAACTATCTAAAACAAAACAAGAAAAATTAATTAATTATATTCAAGAAAAAAAGCTCGATGGGATAAAGTTGAATTTAATTAGTCCAAAAAAATTGGATTTGCTTTTCCAATTTATCCTCAAGTAAGTTTTTTGTTATTTTTTAATTTTTTTTTATCTGATTTTGCTCATTATCATTCTTTCGAAAGTAATTGGCTTGTTTTCTAGAGCATATTTTAATGCACTTTTTAATTTGGTTTTATTTTCAGCATAAATAGTGTAAAGAAGCTCTCCTTTTTCTACAGAGTCCCCAACCTCTTTTTCTAACATTATTCCTGCTAATTTGTTTGCTGGTGCGCCTGCATTCCTCGCAATTCGGGTCATTGTTCTTACATTAATTTCTGAGATGGTTCCTTGTTCGTCCGAAAAAATTTGTTTCTTCATTTTAGAGAACTTTATTTTTTCACTCGAATCAATTTTTCCGCCTTGTGCTTTAATTATTTCTTTCATTTTTTTCAAAGCTCTTCCTGATTCTAATATTTTTTTTGCTTTAGTAAAACCTTCGCCTTCTTTGCAATTACCTGCTAATTCTAGAATTGCTCCGGCTAGTTCGCAACTTTTTTGTGTAAGTGCATCAACTCTTTTTCTTTCCAAAACTTCGAGAGCGCATTTTGCTTCGATTGCTGGACCAAACGCCGGTCCGCATGGTTCTTCTCCATTAGTAATAACTGCTTCTACTTCCATTCCAACGTGTTTACCAACTTCAACAAACTTTTTAGCCATTCTTAGTGCGACATCTTTGTCCCTTATTTTTACGTTTTTTCCTACAGGCAAATCAATTACCACATACTCGCTGCCAACACTAGCTTTTTTTGCTAACACGCTGGCAATTACTTGTCCTTCAGGGTCTAGTGAAAGGGGATGTTCTAATTTTATTATTTTGTCATCCGCAGGAACCAAGTCAACTGCTCCGCCCCACGCAATTATTCCCCCAGTTTTTTCTGTAATACTTTTTATTTTTTCCAAAGAAAAACAAACGGGTGCGAGTACTTCCATTGCGTCTGCAGTTCCTGCGCAACTAGTAATACTCCTTGAACTGGTTTTTGGAATGTATAATCCTGCGCAAGCAACTATTGGAACAATAATCATTGTTGCTCTACCATTTACTCCACCAACACTGTGTTTGTCCACAACAGGTCCCTTGTTTAATTTCAACCTAGCTCCGTTATCAATTAGGGCATTAGTCATTGCTATTGTTTCATCTAAATCAAATCCGCGTATATACACTGCACTAACAAACGCACTTGCTTCTATTTCACTTAATTTGTTTTCAGTTAAATCTTGAACAATTTCTTCTATTTCGTCAGCAGACAGTTTTTCTCCCTGCATTTTTCTTTTAATAAAATCAAGACTCTTAATTGGTTCAGTAGCTTTAATTGAAACAATTGAATTATTTTTTACTTGTAATGCTTTTTCTACTTCGTAAAATAATCCTACTTGTCTTTTTTTAATAGCCTTTTCAGTTATATCTACTACGGCAACACATTTTTTTCCGGTTTTAGGATTAGTAATTTCTACTCTGTCAGTAGGAAAGACTCCGAGTTCTCTTGCATCAGAATTATGTAATGCAATAATAAATTTTCCTGTTTCTATTCCAAAGTTCTTTACTTTGAAGTCTTCCCCGTAACCATTCATTTCAAGCACCTTTTCTTCTAGGAATTCTCTTTCCTTTTAAAAGAGCTTTTAATTCAGCTATTCTTCTAGCTAAACCTTGTTTTCTTGCCTCAGCGATTTTTCCGTGCCCATGTTCATTTTTTAGAACATCTGTTAGTTTTTTTATTTGTTCAGGTAAAGAAAGCCTACTAATATCTCTTCCCTTAAGTCCTGCACCTCTTCGTATTAGTGTAGAATGTCCAGTGGTTGTACTACGTCTCTCCCTTGGCATTGGTCTTAATCCCATATAATCTCCTCCAAATTTCAATAAGTAATGCTTTGTAATAATATAAATGTTTGTGAAAAATATTTTGTTTATTTTTTCATATCATTTTTTTATTTTAAAGTTTCAAAAAATCTTTGTGATGCTTTTCTAATCCAAGTTTTTCGTAGAGCTTTGCAGCTAATACTTGGGGGGGCATTATTCCCATTTCGGTTACTATTCCCTCTATTTTTGATGAATCGGTTCTATCAAAAGCAGGATTCATTATTCTTACTTTTTTTGGCTTTTTTTCTTTTGTGCTCCAAATTTCTTCAACATTTCTTTCTTCTATTGGTTCATTCTTTCCATAAAAAGTGCTTGGCTCAAATTTGTGTGTTGAACAAAAAACATAATGTTTTACATCAAATCTTTTACACAACATACTAATTTGGCTTGTACCGATTTTGTTTATTGCATCCCCGTCAGCAAGGAAAGCATCTGCTCCTGAAAAAAAATAATCGCAATCCTTCATTACAGTACTCGCTGCATTATCAACTAACAAAACAACTTTCAAACCAGCGTCACTCAATTCTCTTGCAGTTATTCTTCCTTGGAGTAAGGGGCGGGTTTCTAAACAATAAACCAAATTAATTTTCTTTTTTGCTTTTATTATTGCATCAACTACTGTTCTTGAATGACAAATAGTCATTATTGTTGAATGGGGTTTAATCATTGCTGAACCATAGCGTGTCATTTCTTGTAAAGCCCGTTTTCTATTTTTTTCATAATTTTTTGCTGCTTTAATAACATTTTCTTTTAATTCTTTTAATGATAAATCTTTTTTTGAAATACTTTTTTTTAGTACCCTAATTGCGGTTCTCATTTCTGGTTCAGTTGGGCGCGAATGAAAAAGTAGTTCGCAATTTTTCAAAAAATCTTTTCTAAAATGTTCTGCTGTTTTTGCTTTGGATTTTTGTGTCGAAATGAGTAGTGCCTTAACTGTAGATTCTCTTACCCTCGATGCGCCTTGTATTTTTATTGCCTTAATTTCTGCAACCGTTTTCTTTACAATGTCCATACTGGAAATAAGCCTTTAGAGTTTATTAAGGTTTTTGGTTTTGAGAGCAATTATTTGGGGTAAAAGTATAACTTTTTATTAAGGATTAACTCTTGCTCTTCAAAAAAGCATTTAAAAGAATTCCTCTATTTTATTAGTATAGTTTTTATAAAATATTTTTTTTGAGGTGTACTAATGGATCAGATTGTCAAGAATGCTATAGCGAGGTCACAGGCTGAATTGGACCAACAAAAAAAACAAATTGCTATTGCGGCAAAAGCAAGGGCAAATCCTGCGGTGATGCCTTCACATCAACAACACTCGAATAAAAGAGTGGATAAAGAGAAGAGTATTGATAAGCGCGGACTCGATTCTAATGAGGATTTAGTAAGAATACTTGAAGAAAGCCAAGCAAGAATAATGGTTATTGGTTGTGGTGGCGGTGGTTGTAACACCATTAATAGAATGACTGAAGTTGGAATAAAAGGAGCAGTAACTTTTGCAATAAACACTGACGCACAAGACTTACTTAAAGTAAATGCTGATAGAAAGCTTTTGATTGGAAAAAGATTGACTCGGGGATTAGGTGCGGGTAGTGACCCTTCTATTGGGGAAGCAGCTGCACGCGAATCTGAAGCAGAAATAAAAAGTGTTTTAGAAAATTTTGATTTGGTTTTCGTTACTTGCGGAATGGGTGGAGGAACAGGAACCGGTTCAGCGCCAGCAATAGCGGAAATAGCTAAAGCAAATAAATTATTGACTGTAGGAATAGTTACTTTGCCTTTTACTGTAGAAGGGTATAGGAGAATGGAGAACGCAATGGATGGTTTGTTAAAGTTGCGCGAGAATACTGACACAATAATTGTAATTCCTAATGATAAAATTCTAGAAATCGCACCCGACTTACCAATTAATGCAGCATTCAAAGTTGCTGATGAAGTTCTAACAAATGCAGTAAAGGGAATAACTGAAATGGTTACGAAGCCAGGGCTAATTAACCTTGACTTTGCTGATTTGAAAACAATTCTTTCAAGGGGCGGAGCAGCAATGATTGGACTTGGAGAATCAACTAATAATGCGGGAGCAAACCCAGAGGCACGCGCACTTGAAGCAGTTGAGAATGCACTAACAAGCCCTTTGCTTGATGTTGATATTTCTAATGCTAATAGGGCTTTAGTGAATGTTGTTGGTGGAGCGGATATGACTTTACGCGAAGCCGAAGTAATTGTTGAAACTGTTTCATCAAAAATTCATGCTTCTAGTCACATCATTTGGGGGGCTATGGTGGATGATTCTTTACCAAAGAACCACGTGCAGGCAATGGTAGTAATTGCTGGCGGAAAATTCCCTTACCTTGAAGAAAGTGGCGGAAAGAATGAGGGTCCAATTGATTTAGGAATTGCGTTCAGTTAAGTACTAAATTGTGAATAAAGCGCTTTCAATTGGAAACCCGCATTTGGGTTTTTGGAGCGCTTGTTCTCATTTCATTTATAAATGTTTGTTTTCTCAATTATAAATATTGGTGAGCTTGAGTGAACTTTGCTGAAATGTTATCAAACTTTGTAGACGACAGTAAAAGAATTTTTGTGGTTTCGAGAAAACCCACTATGGATGAATACAAAAGAATGGCTCTTATAGTTGCGTTAGGGATGGCAGTAATTGGAATAATTGGTTATATTATTTATTTGTTTTTTTCATTAACTGGTATTGGGTTCATGTAGTTAGTTTATTTTTATTGAGGTGTATTGAATGATTTTTCCTGTTAGAACAACTGTTGGACAAGAACAAATGGTTGTGGATATTCTTGGCGCAAAAATCGCTAAAGAAGAATTAAATATTTATTCTATTGCATCTATCCCAGGATTGAAAGGGTATATTCTTATTGAAGCTGATAATGAAGTTACTGTTCGTAGAGGAATTAATGATACTCCGCACGTTAGGGGTTCTGGGATAGTTAAGGGAGCAGTTAATATTGAGGAACTTACTGGGCTCTTGGAAGCGAAACCATTAATGAGTACTATTGAGGTTGGACAAACAGTTGAATTAATTTCTGGTCCGTTCAAAGGGGACAAAGCCAAGGTGCTTAGAGTTAATGCTGCTAAAGAAGAGGTTACTGTTGAATTAATGGAAGCAGCAGTAAAAATTCCTTTAACAATAAAAGCAGAGAACATTAAGATTGTTTCAACCGGAACACGTTGAGTTAATTGGTTTTGTTTTATTTTTTTGAAATTTTTTGGTGATGTAAAATGAGTGAATTGAAAGTAATGGTTGATGCTGGTAGAGCAAGTGCAGGCGCTCCTTTGGGGCCTGCTTTGGGCCCAACTGGAGTAAATATTGGCGAAGTAGTTGCTAAAATAAATGAAAAAACTTCTGCTTTCTCTGGAATGAAGGTTCCAGTAAAAATTATTATTAACAAGGACAAGAGTTTTGAGTTAGAAATTGGAATGCCACCAACAAGTGCTTTAATTAAAAAAGAACTTAATATTAAAGCCGCATCAGGAACACCAAATAGTAGTTTCGTAGGCAACTTAACTATTGAACAAGCAATTAAAGTTGCTAACATGAAAATGGATAAACTAAATTCTTACAAACTAAAAGCTGCTGTGAAAGAAGTTATTGGAACATGCGATTCTATGGGTGTTTCTGTAGAAGGAATTAAAGCAGTTGAAGCAATAAAAGCAGTTGAAGAAGGAAAGTTTGATGAGAAGTTGAAATAAATTATTTTAGATTGAATTAATATTTTCCAAGTTATAAGAAACCTTTAAATACATCGTAAGCTCTTCTTTTTGCAGTAATTGTTTAGTTGGAGGATTTATTATGCTTAATAAAAAAGGACAGGCTTTTAGTGTTTTTGAATTAATGATTGCGGCGATAGTTGCGGTTGCGATTTTATTTATTTTGTTGAGTATTTTAGATGTGATTCCTCCAGATATTTCAAATAATGCTAAGCAAGTTATAACCTCTTCTTTAATAAGTGCAAAAACAAGTGGTGGGAATTTAGATTCGCTTGAGTTCAGATTAGATCCCAAAGGTGAAATAAATAGTGAATTCTTCCAAGCAGATACTGGCTTGGATCCTAAAGCAGTATTTTTTGCTTCTAAAAGTGGTAGCGGTTCTGTTGCTAATATGTTTACTGGAGCAACGAATTCAACTAATTACGCTGTTTTTTCAACAAGCAATGCTGAAATAAAAAAACTAATTGCTCGCGTAATGTGTTCTGCTACTTCAGATTCTTTGAAGAGTTCTCTTGAAGCTTACGGCTATGAAGATATTACAGGAATATCAGCAACTACTGCATTAGAAGTTTGCGAAACAGAGAATTTCATTCCTTGTTGTGCAATAGTTCTACGAAGAGGATAATTGAAAGTTATTATTGAAATAACTTTCATTAATTTTTTTCAAATACTTTAATATACTAATTTGATTATAATAAATTCATTATGTCTCCATTTGGCCCTTCTCGTTTGGTTGCACGAAAGCGTGAGGTTGAACCCCCTTCTTTTCGGAAACCAAAAAAGAATCGTTCTCCTAGAAGAATTGAGCGAGTGAATAAAGTAGGAATTGCAGTTAAATTGAATCCTTACGAATTTAATTATCTTTTAGGGTATGCTCGCTGGCCACCGGTTGGGCAACTAGCGCAAGTGATTAATCCTCGTTCTGTGAAACGACTTTTTGTTCCAATAGATATGGGGGCTCATACTCGCGGAAGAGGAAGCAAGCACTTAGATTTTTCTTTAGTGCACCAAAAAGTTACTTCTCCGCGTGCGTTAGTTTCTTTTTTACAAAAAGCTCTTCGCAAAACTGATTATGCGCCTATATTGAAGCACTCGAGTGTTGTAATTGAAATTGATGGAGTAGACCAAAACCTTATTTCAACTGCTTCCGCAAAATCTTATCCTGTTAATTTTAAATACAAA